>JAEWSD010000045.1 GCA_023398615.1 Bacillota bacterium | reverse complement strand
TGCCCGTACTGAGGGAACACAATTATGTGTATAATCTTCCCGTTCACATAGGAAAAAATGTTTGGATCGGCTCGGGCGTCCAAATACTTCCGGGAGTAACAATAGGTGATAATTCAGTTATCGGCGCGGGAAGTGTGGTAACGGATGACATTCCTTCCAATGTAATTGCGTTAGGCGTACCATGCCGGGTGATTCGGGAAATTGGGGAACAAGACAAAAAATACTTTTTTAAGAACAGAGAGCTGGACGTATGGGAGTAAAATCGGATAAGGCTATTGAATCATGTATTAAGGGGATTATTTTTGATTTTAACGGCACGTTGTTCTGGGATTCGGAGCAACAGGAACTTGCATGGAGAAGCTTTGCGAAAGAGATGATTCACAGGGAAATATCCGATATGGAGTTTCAGGAATATATACATGGCCGAAGTAATGCTTCTATTTTTGAATATTTATTCGGAAAACTCTTACCACAGGCTGAAGCATTTGAATTAGCTGAAAGAAAGGAAGAACTTTATCGGCAGCTGTGTGTTGATCAATTATCATTTCAATTGGCTCCCGGGGCAACGGAATTATTGGATTATTTAAAAGCGGGAAACATTCCGCGAGCGATCGCTACCGCATCCGGTAAAACAAATGTAGACTTTTATATCCATCGTCTTGAGCTAATGAGATGGTTTAGTTATGACACAATCATCTACAATGACGGTTCTATTCCCGGAAAACCGGCACCGGATATTTATATCAAAGCGGCCCGGGCTATTAATGCAGTTCCTCGGGACTGCATCGTTTTTGAAGACGCAATTTCAGGAATAAGGGCGGCTAACGCGGCAGGTATCGGGAAAATCATTGCAGTTGCTTCAAAAGGTGAACAGAAATATTTTAGGAATATGAAAGAAATTTATGCGGTAATCAGTAACTATAATGAATTCTTGATATATTTGTTACATAGATAATATAATGATTTTAGGACATCATGAATATTGGGACACTCATTTTTTCCTGTATAAAACTGAGCATATCCTATTTTTCATAGAATTCCCAGTACCAAATTCTAATGGAGATGATAATAAAGTGACAATTTTTATTGCATTACTAAGAGGTATTAACGTAGGCGGAAAAAACAGGATTAAGATGGCAGATTTAAAACGCATGTTTGAATCAATAGGTCTTAATCGTGTGGAAACGTATATTCAGAGCGGCAATATCATTTTTGAATCGGATGAAAATGAAGCGACACTGCAAAAGAAAATAGAGCATGGGATTGAAACAAATTTTGGGTTTTCAGCCATTACTGTTCTGAGAACAGCCGACGAACTGGAACGGCTTATTAGAGATTGCCCGTTTTCCGAAGCAGAGATAACAAAGGCGGAATCAATGAATTCCGAAGGTGAAAGCTTATATGTAGATCTGCTCACGAAAGCTCCCGTCGAGGGAAAGGCGGGATGTCTGAATACTTTCAGAAGCAAAGATGATGAATTTGTGATTATGAATCGGGATATCTACCTTTTGCTCCGACATAGTATCCGAAATTCGAAACTTGCAAACAACCTGCAGAAACTGGAAGTGCCGGGTACTGTCCGCAACTGGAAGACGATTCATAAACTCCATGCTCTCACAAAAACCAGAACCAATAATCTCTGAAATTCTCGGGGATAATAACTTTACTTGTATTTAAATTGACAAATGGCTTCTTTTGTATTAAAATTGAACACGTACAATATTTGTACAATTAATTTGATCCAAGGAGATGCAAAATGAGTTCACGGAAAAATGTTTCTAAAAAAAAGTTACTGGATGCTACGGCAGTTTTACTGGACACAACGGATAATCCGGATGATATTACAGTTCGCAAAATAGCGGAAGCCGCCGGCGTTGGAGTAGGGCTCATCAACTACTATTATGAATCCAGAGATCAGCTAATACATGAGGCCGTATCTTTAAAAATGGCTTCTCTGGCGTCAATTATGGAGCATCAGGAAGACAGTTCGAACGATCCTGTTCAGTATCTGAAAGAGATGCTGATCAGTATATCCGACATTGGTATGAAAGATCGAAAAATGTACAAAATCTCTGCGGAATATGAGCTGTTAAACGGGGATTTTGGTACCTGTCTTTATCTGCTTCCGATACTGAGAAAAATCTATAACGGTAAAAAGTCCGAAACCGATTTAAGGCTTCTGGCCTTTCAAATTATAATTGCAATGCAAAGCATATCTTTGAGGCAGCAGGCCTTTCATATGTATTCGGGAATAGACATTGAAAATAAAAGTGGAAGAGATGGTCTCATTAATTTAATTATTGATAACCTGATAAAATGAATTGAGGAAAGCCAATATGAATGCGGTCAAAAGCAAGAGGTCGTTTATCAGGTTCTAAAACCGTTAGGAATGTGGAGGTGGCGAAATTGAAACTACTTGCTATAATAGGAAGCCCAAGGGCAAACGGAAATACATATAAAGCAGTCCGGCAAACCGTAGCAATTCTGTCTGAAAAAGACAGTACGCTTGAATTCGAGAGTGTTCAGTTAAGTATGGCAGATTTCAGGCCCTGCAAGGGCTGCTATGTTTGCATTGCAAAGGGAGAAGACAAGTGTCCGTTAAAGGATGAACGAGCAAATCTGGAAACGAAGATGAAGCTGGCCGATGGCGTAATATTTGCGTCCCCGGTGTATACATTTAATGTATCCTGGACCATGAAGAACTTTCTCGACCGTTTCGCTTATCGCTGTCACAGGCCGGATTTTCATGGGAAAAAGATTATGGTTGTTACGACAACCGGAGGCATAGGCCTTGGCTTTGTTGCCACTCTTTTGTCCCTCACCCTTGGAACGATGGGTTTTGTCACCTGCGCGAAGGCAGGAGTTACTTTTCCGCCTCTGCATGAGAAAGACGATGTAAAACTAGAAAAAGAAATGAGCAAGTTAAAGAAGCAAACAAATGTGTTTTATCAGAAGCTGGCCGATATGAAGCCCGTCAAACCATCGCTTATGAAGCTTATTGAGTTTATAAAACAGAAGCAGGCTTTCTCCAAGGCTCCGCAGGATTCAGCGGATTATAGATTCTGGCGGAAGAAAGGCTGGTTTGAGAAGGGCACGGGGTATTATTATGATGTACATATCGGTTTTGCTCGAAAAATAATCATAATGCTCCTATCAAAAATAAAAATCTGAAGCTCTAAGATTGTTATCACCTAGACAGATTGATAACAACCAAAAAATCGAGCCAGTACATTTTTTGGCTCGATTTTTAAACTTTTTATTTAAATATTCGGTATATTATCACGCCAGTGAATTATCACGCCAGTGATGAACGGGCTGCCAATTCAATAATTTTTTCGCTTTTTCATTACTTAACAACGTATGATAATTATTGAGCGACACACGGATATCCTTTACTTCCGGGAATTCACTTTTCATCAGTTCGTCACTTTGAATGTCCATGCTTGTATCATCAGCCGCCAGATTCAGTGCAACGGAACCAAGGCCGTCCACTTCAACAGCTAATCTGCAAGCAGAAGCAATATCCCTTGCATCGATATAACTCCAAAGAATGATACGGCGTTTCTTTGGATCGTGAATGAATTCGGGGAAATTTAAGTACTTTTCGGCAGTGATGACATTACCGATGCGGAAGGAGACAATTTGCATGCCGCACCGGCGGTTTATCGTATCCGCAATTTTTTCTGCAACGATCTTGGATAATCCGTAGGCGTCTTCCGGAAGCTGCGGGTGATCCTCATCCACGGGAACATACAAAGGAGCCAGATTCTGCCTTGAAAATACGATCCCATAGGAGGATTCGCTGGATGCTATTACAGCTTTTTTGATGCCAAGACCGGCTGCGGCTTCAAGAATATTATAGGTCGACATCACATTGTTTTGGAAGGTCACCTCGTTTGGATGGCTGTATGCTACCGGGATGGCTGCAAGGTGAACTACCGCATCGGCTCCCGCCAATATACCGTAGCATTCTCCCAGATTCATAAGATTAGCTGTTATATGGCGCGCCCGGCTTGCCTTGGGTTTTACAATATCTACGCTTAGAACCTCGTAACCTGCCTCGATAAAATGATTTACAACATATGGACCGAGAAGTCCGCTGCCGCCTGTTATTACTACTTTTTTCATATCGTATCCTTTCTATTTTCTGTACGGTGCCATCACCATGCGTAAGCCTCCGGTGCCGGAGAAAATATTGTCAAACTCCTTTAATACATCACTGCAAATGAATGTTACTTTACTTGAAAAAATTCAATAACCTCTCCGTCGGGACCGTTAACAAATGCATTGCAGACCGCCATTGTGCCAAGCAGGACATCTCGCGGTTCGCTCTGGGACATAGCCCCTGCTCGTAATGCAAGTTCATATGCCGTGCGGGCATCATCGACTGTAAGTGCAATATGTGCCCAATGTGCATTTACTTCCTCCTCACCGTTTCCCCGCGGTATAATTTCTACGACGGAGTTGCCGCCCAGATCAATAAGATAAATGGTCTTGTCGGTTTCTCCCATCGGAAAGCTAAATTTCATTCTTCCACCCAAACCTTTAGTATAGAAGGTAAGGCTCTTTTCTACGTCTTTAACAACTAAACCAACATGATGATAACCGTTGAATTTCATAATGCTCCTTTACTCTGTAAAATATTCAGAAGTTGATAGTATCGGGATCTTTTGAATGGCCGCAGCAGCGCGGCGCTTTCGTTTGAATTCATCCTTACAAATATAGCTTGATGATAAATCCAATATGTAGTACAATTTACATTGTAAACCTTAACGTTAGCTTTAAGTCAATAGAAAATATGGATGTGGTAATTTTATGGATTATACTATTAAGCAGGTATCGGAGAAAACAAAATTAAAAGCCCATGTATTACGGTATTATGAAAAAGAGGGTTTGCTGCCATATGTAAGCCGGAGTAAAAGCGGCATCCGCCATTATTCGGAGGCCGATTTGGAATGGCTTGGGCTGATTTGCTGTCTGAAAAATACCGGAATGTCAATAAAGCAAATCAAGAATTTTGTTGAGCTGAGTATAATGGGCGGAGAAACTTTAAAGCAACGGTGCGATATGTTGGCAGAGCACAAAAAGGAAGTTGAAGCTCAAATTGAAGAAATGCAAAAGCATTTGCGTAAGGTCGAGCATAAAATCAAATATTTTACAGAACAATATGAAAGATATATGGAAGATAATACCAGAGCTTGAGTGGTCTTATGACACCCTAATCTGATAACAAGAAATAATTTAATGACGTGAGAGCGGATAACTTTCGCGTCATTTTTTTAATTAGAATCTTTACAGCGTAAAGATTAAATGCTATAATCTTTACAACGTTAAGATTAGGAGAAGAAAACGATGGAGAAAAGATATCATCACGGTAATTTGAGAAATTGCCTTATTGAAGCGGGAATAGAACTTGTTAACGCGGAAGGGGAAACACATTTCTCTTTGCGCAGAGTTGCGGCCATGTGCGGTGTAAGCAATGCGGCTCCCTACAGTCATTTCAGGAATAAGGAAGAGCTGCTGGAAGCAATGAAAAGCTATGTGATAGGGCAATTTACCGAGGAATTAAGCCGTTCAATTCAAGGTGAAGATTTGGACAATCCGTATACCCTGATCAAAATGGGAAAGAGCTATGTCATGTTTTTTATAAACAACCCGCAGTATTTTGAATTTCTGTTTTCACAGGCATGTATAAGAGTGAATTTAAACATGGATAACGGCGGGAAGGGCAACTTCCCTCCGTTTGAACTCTTAAAAGACCTGCATTTCAGAATATTGCGGCAGCATGGCGTGTCCGATGATAAAATTAAAGATGCGGTTATCCTGGCATGGTCGACCGTTCACGGATTGGCCGCCATCGCAACGATGAAAGGAGTTACGTATGACGAAAGCTGGGAAAGCAGGATCGAGGACATCATCTGGCGTAAGGAAGAAAATTAAGATTCTGATTTGTATTCTTTTTGGTGCCGCTGCGGCGATTATTTCTATTTGTTTGGGGGTGTTAGTAATAATGAGTCCGGGTAAGATAAAACCATTTACAGATGAAAACGGGAAGAAATTAAAAAACAGCATGGCAGAAAAGTGTACGGTCGAAATCAACGGCGTTAAAATGGGGATGATTATCAAGAGTAAGAATATTTCAAATCCGGTGCTGCTGTTTGTGCATGGCGGCCCCGGCATGCCCGAATATTTCCTTATGGAGGATTATCCGACAGGCCTGGAAGATTACTTTACGGTGATCTATTGGGATCAGAGGGGCGCCGGATTATCCTATAGCAGTAATCTTGATAAAAGTACCCTAACCATTGAGCAGTATATTGATGATACCATTGCGGTCACAAACTATTTGCGTGAGCATTTTGGACAGGATAAAATTTATCTTATGGCGCAGTCGTGGGGGACCTATTTCGGCATTCAGGCAGTTAAAAAAGCGCCGCAGTTATACAGTGCTTATATTGCTGTTGCGCAGGTTACAGATCAGGAGGAGTCGGAGAAACTGGCCTACCAATATATGCTGGACTATTACTCGAAGGCAGGCGACAGGAAAACCTTAAAAAAGTTAAAAGAAAATGATTATTTGTCGGACGGATACCAGAAAATAAGAGGTGACGTTTTACACCGTGCCGGTATAGGTTCAACCCATAAGATGAGGTCAGAGGTAACCGGAATATTCTTTCCTTCTTTAAAGAACAAAGAATATACACTTACCGAAAAAGTTAATTTATGGCGCGGCAGGTGGATGCTGGTTAAAAATAAACAGCTGAAAATGAATGCCGATTTAAGGAAAACAGTCACCCGGTTAGAGGTACCCACCTATTTTTTATCAGGTGCATATGATTATACGGTCAATTATAAAATGGCGGAGGAATATTTAAAGCAGCTGGAAGCACCGGTAAAAGGCTTTTATCTGTTTGAACATTCGGCACACAGTCC
>JAEWSD010000038.1 GCA_023398615.1 Bacillota bacterium | reverse complement strand
AAGTGATTCAAAAATTTTTTAATATATTCAAGCATGATGTATGGTCATACACCGGAAAGTGTGGTAAACTGAACGTCAGATAACTCTTTCGGTGATTTTATCCTTCTTTAGTTTTGGAACTAATAGGATACTATAAAATGGCTTGAATGGGTTATTTTTTTGTAAAAACTTTTGACTGTCTAGTTGAATCATTTCCATATCTATGAAAAAAGAGCCGGTATAAAGAACCAGTGTAGTGTCTACTCCAACAATACATCAACTAATTCTTTGTAACGGCAATCCAGGTGCGGAGGGCTCCAAGCCCCGCTTTTGCACAAATAAATACTGTCAAAAGAAATACTTTTTATATCATTAAAAGTGCCGTATGCACATTCGACCTTTCCTGCCAGGGAATACTCCTCCGAGTCGTCACGCTTAATCCAGCGGTATTCCAGGATATCTCCCAATTCCTCCCGCAGTACGCCGGCCCAGTTGCTGCAGTTTACTTTTTCATTTGGAATACGATAGCTGTACATATCATGATGATGATCTATATTATAAATTAATATAGTTTCATGTACATTTATATTGTCATTCAGAATTTTATACACAAGATCATAAAGATAACGGTGACTGTCATTTACTGTTTTTATCAGTCTGCTGTTTTTCTTGCAGCTTCGAATTAAGTGTTTTGTTTTTTCGAAATCCTCTTCCAGGATTCCGACCCTGCTTATTCCGAACTTATCATAGCAAGGCGCCCACAGGTTCTCCCTGTCTTCCTCGGCTAACAGATCATCCGGTATATACGGAAACCAGGAATTACGTTTTTCATTAGTGATGTCTATGTAATAATCCCAGTCTATGCTTAAAATTTGAATCAACTCATTCCACCTCTTTAATACAATTCATTGGTTAATACCGGAAGCAATAAACATGGCGTCTCCAAAACTGAAGAACCGGTATCTTTCCCTTACCGCTTCCTCATATGCCTTTAAGACGTACTCTCTGCCCGCCAATGCCGATACCAGCATGATTAATGTGGATTCCGGCAGATGAAAATTGGTTATAAGCGCATCCAATGCCTTAAACCGGTAGCCCGGATAGATGAATATCTCGGTATTTCCGCTGCCCGGTTTCACAAAACCGTCCTCACCAGCCGCAGATTCGACGGTCCGGCAGCTTGTTGTCCCTACGCATACCACTCTCCCGCCCTGCTTCTTCGTACGGTTGATTTTCTCGGCTTGCTCGGGGTCTATCTGATAGAATTCGGAATGCATATGATGCTCTGTTATGTTATCCACCTTGACCGGCCGGAAGGTACCCAGTCCGACATGAAGGGTCACCTTTGCAATAACAATCCCCTTCTCTTCTATCTGCTTTAACAGTTCCTTTGTAAAATGCAGACCGGCCGTAGGGGCGGCCGCAGAGCCTTCGTATTTGGCGTATACGGTCTGGTAACGGTTCTTATCCTGCAATTCATGGGTAATATACGGAGGCAGCGGCATTTGACCCAACCGGTCCAGGATTTCTTCAAATATCCCTTCATAGTAGAATTTCACAAGACGGTTGCCTTCCTCTACTACCCGGACGACTTCCCCTATAAGCAGCCCATCGCCGAAACGGATCCTGGTTCCGATCTTCGTTTTCTTACCAGGCCTGACCAGGGTCTCCCATATGTCATTCTCCTGCCGTTTTAACAAAAGAACCTCTATCTTCGCCCCGGTATCCTCCTTCTCTCCGATAAGTCTTGCCGGAATCACCTTGGTATCATTGATCACCAGACAATCTCCTTCCTTTAAATATTCGACGATATCTTTAAATATGCGGTGTTCAATTGCACCGGTATCCTTGTCCAGAACCAGTAAGCGGGAGCCTGAACGGTCCTCCAGAGGGTCCTGAGCAATTAATTCTTCCGGTAAATAATAGTTAAAATCCTGTCTAGTCATGTTTCTCCTCTAATAGTTTATCAATACTTACTAATTTTACGCATAGTATAAGCAACTCGGTTGCCAGCTTTAAATCCTCCAATGAGGGGTAGGACGGAGCAATCCTTATGTTGCAGTCCCCGGGGTCTTTTCCATATGGATAAGTAGCTCCGGCAGGCGTCATGGTTACCCCAGCTTTTTTTGCTCTGGCTACTATCGCTTTTGCACATCCCGGCAGGGAATCGAAAGAAATAAAATATCCGCCCTTCGGTGTTGTCCAACTTCCTATCTCACAGCCGGACAGTTCTCTTTCCAGAGTATCCGTAACCATTTCGAATTTAGGTCTTAAAATTTCGGCATGTTTTTGCATATGCTTCATTAAACCGTCCATATTCTTATAATACCTGACATGGCGGAGCTGATTTACCTTATCATGTCCGATGGTTTGGATTCTAAGCTGATTCTTGATATCCACCAGATTATTGGCAGAGGCTGCAAGTGCCGCTACCCCCGAACCGGGAAAACTGACTTTGGAGGTAGAACAGAATTTATATACCATATCCGGATTCCCGGCACGCCTGCATTCCTCCAGAATCTCAATCAGCCTGTCCTGTTCCGTGTCATATAAATGATGGATAGCATAGGCATTATCCCAGTATATCCTGAAATCATTCGCTGCCGGCTTCAACCTCGCAAATCGGCGTACCGTCTCATCCGAATAAGTGATTCCCTCCGGATTGGAGTATTTCGGAACACACCAGATTCCTTTTACGGCTTCATCGGAAACTGTCAGTTCTTCCACCATGTCCATGTCCGGTCCGGTCGGAGTCATCGGGATATTTATCATCTCTATACCAAAATATTCTGTAATTGCAAAATGCCGGTCATAGCCGGGTACGGGACACAAAAACTTAACCTTATCCAGTTTGCACCAGGGGGGATTCCCCATAACGCCATGTGTCACGGAACGCGAAATTGTATCATACATAATATTCAGGCTGGAATTGCCATATATCAGGATATTATCCGCATTTACCTCGATCATCTCTCCGATCAGCTCCCGTGCCTCACGGATACCGTCAGGCATACCGTAGTTGCGGCAATCCGTACCGTCGTCACAGGTTAAGTCTGTGCCGCTGTTAAGTACATCCATCATACCCATAGATATATCCAGCTGTGCGGTACACGGCTTACCTCTGGACATATCAAGGCTTAAGCCCTTTCCCTGTATTTCTTTATACTTCTCCTTTAATACCGCCTTTAAGCCCAGCAATTCCTCTTTTGTCATTTTTAAATAGGACGTCATAACGATACCTCCCGGCAAATTAATCAAAACTTGAATTTAATGATACGTTTACTCCGACTGTTTGTCAATCGGTTTATTTCTTTCATAAGTATAATAGGTATACGGAGTGTCTCCCTCGATCCTTTTTTCATAGATAACCCGAAAGCTTTTACTGTCTATCTCAGGGAAAAAAGTATCGCCTTTGACTTCCCTGTCAATTACCGTAAGATATATCCGATCAGTTAGCGGCATACATTCCGAATAAACGCTTCCTCCTCCTGCAATAAATATTTCCTTCTCATATTTTACAAGCTCCAATGCTTCCGTAAGTGACGTGACAGTAACACAATTTTCTGCTTCTATTCTCCGTGTACTCGATATCAGAATCGTCTTTCTATCAGGCAAGGAATAGCCTATTTCTTCAAAGGATATTCTACCCATAATAATTGTTCTTCCGATTGTTAATTCCCGAAATCTTTTTTGTTCTCCTTTTATCTTCCACGGTATCATTCCATGATTGCCGATAACATGGTTCTTTGACATTGCAGCTATAATTGATATCATTTATATCCCACTCTTTTCATTATTATTTATAATACAGCACGCTATCACACAGATAAATCTATTCCACAGCTTTTAATACCTGACATTTTACTCCTTTTAGGCATTTAATTCAACTGCCCGAGATGGAATAAGGCTGCCGCAAGCCTGTTATCATAAACCATTTCCTGATAGCAGGTTTGCAGCAGCCTTATTAAAATGACTTTATTGGGTATTCGGTTTCAGCATGTGATACCTTCTTTTTCTGGAATTTGAATAATGATTTTTAATCAGTATGAAAGACCACAAGCTGAACAATATTGTCGACAGGTACGTAATTGACCTCTTTCTTACTCTATTTTTCATATACATCCC
>JAEWSD010000063.1 GCA_023398615.1 Bacillota bacterium | reverse complement strand
CTTCAAATTGAATTACTAAAACAGTATCCGTGGATTTTTGAGTTTAACAAACTTTCTAATGTGACAAACACTGATGAAATCAACAAAGCACTTGAGAATAGAGCCGGCAAAAGGCAATCATCATGCGACCATCAAATATTTAATATGATTGATGTTTCTAAGTTTAGAGCCGGTTTAAATATTGAAAAATGTAAACAGTTTATTTTTTGGTCTAGTATAGGTTTTACTAATCGAATATTGGACGATGTTAGAAATTCGCAGACTTCAAACCTGGATTATGAACATATCATTGCAATACTTGACGAATACTTTGATGAACTTAGAAAAATTTTCTATACGTCAAGTATTGAATAAGGGCTTTGGAGGTGCGAGTTATAATGTGGAATCGGAAAAAGCACATGTCTGCACGTATCAGAATCGTACTGGGATTTGCCCTGGTAGTACTAGTCACTATTAATAATGCAGGTAAAGAATGGACGGATGAGAGGTATAAGATGACTGATGAGCGTGAGCCGATAATTGTAGAGTTTCCCTTGAGGGGAGAATGGCTCTCTCCTAACACTCCAGGGACAAAAATTCCGAGTCATGGCACAAACCAATTAGGAACAAGATATGCTTATGACTTTATACAAGTGGATTGGGAAAGAAAAGGCTGGCCCGCCTATCGTGTTAGCTTGCCGCAATATCTTCTCTTGGGGGTTCCTCTAAATCAATATTATTGTTGGGGTCAGGTAGTATATGCACCCTGCGACGGAATCGTTGTCCAAGCAAAAGATGGTTATAAAGAACGAAAACGAACGAATTTGCTTTCAGATATTGCTAACGCTAATAAAAATGCACATTATTTCGACCCGAGAAAAGACGACATACAATCAGTTGCCGGCAACTACATCATTATGGAATGTGGCGACAAGGTATATGCTGCGCTGGTTCATCTTAAAACAGGTTCTATTCAGGTTACGGTTGGTCAGAGTGTAAAAAAAGGTGAAGTGATTGGCAGAGTGGGCCATTCCGGTAATTCCTTTGCACCACATTTGCATTTTCAGCTTATGGATAGCAGTGACATAGCTACTGCAAACGGATTGCCTTGTGCTTTTGAACAATATGAAGTCCTCCGGAATGGTGAGTGGCAAGTAGTAAACAACGGTATTCCCACAGATAAAGATAGGATAAGGTTTATTTCTGATCTATCTGAGTAGGCGAATACGAGGGTGAAAATGAGAGTTACAATGTGAAGGAGGGTACTGACTAATGAAAGATTTGAATCGCACGATATATCCTGCTATTTTTAACCGACAATCCACACGACACTATAGTGATAGCCCCATCTCTAACGATAAACTCGACAGGATCCGGGCTTTCATACCGGAGGTTGTTCCCCTTTTATCATCGGAACAGGCAGCATTTGAAATCCAGCCCCATAAGGGAAACACGATGAAAATAGCGGCTTATGCGAATAATGAGGCGGCTTCCTTCATCAATATGGCATTCATGCTGCAGCAAATGGACTTGTTTCTGCAAACGAATGGGATGGGTGCTCTATGGAACGCCACGGTTAGAGCAACAAAGAAGCAACATCAAGGGTTTCCATATGGAATTTGCCTTGTATTTGGAATGGCTAAGGAAAGCCCCGTTCGCAGGAGCATTAGCCAATTTGACCGCAAGCAACCGGAGGAAATATCAAACAAGCCTGAGCTTCCCCTGGTTGAAGCTGTGCGGGTGGCGCCAAGTGCGAGAAACAGACAGCCTTGGTATCTTACATGCAAAGAAGGGTGCATCGATTTCTATTGCAGGAAAGGTAGCCTTATCGACAATACCCTGTTGAAAGGCTTACATTGGTTCGATATTGGTATCGCTGTCTGTCATGCGGTTCTCGTCTTGCAGCAAGAAGGTTTCTCACCGACCGCTATTATGAGGCCTGACGCAATTGATAAAGAAGGGTATATCTATGGCATTGGTTTGAGCTACTAAATGCTGCGATATAAGGTAAACTTGGATGTCATGGCAGAAAAATCAAAGCTAATCTCCGCAATGAAAATGGCATAGTAATATTTGGAATCATCTTTACTTTATAACTCCTTTTCGATGTTTATAATCCGCTGTACAAATTCCCGATAAAAAGCTTCCTCATGGGAAACCAGCAACACCGTGCCCGGGAATTCCGACAAGGCACTTTTTAGAGCTTCCTTTGCTTGCATATCCAGGTGGTTTGTCGGCTCATCCATAATAAGAAAATTGTACGGCTTAATGGTCAGCAGACACATTTTGACTTTTGCCTGTTCACCGCCGCTTAGTGTTCCTATTGCCTGTAATGCGTGCTTGCTTGAGACGCCGCAGCGGGCAAGGTGTTGCCGAACCTCTTTTATCACGAGATTGGAATAAGCATCGGAAACAATTTGAATCGGTGTTCGCGTCTCATTCTCCCAAACCAGATCCTGCTCAAAATATCCAAATGATACCTGCTCGGAAAAGGAATAATTTCCCTGCAAGGCCGGAATTTGCTTTGTCAATGTTTTAAGCAGCGTAGATTTCCCAATTCCGTTGAAGCCGGTGATAACAACTTTTTGTCCGCCCTTAATGGAAAAACTAAGGTCAGAAAGAATTGGATAGTAATACCCCACAGACAAATGTTTCACAGTTAAATGTTCTGCTGCTGTCAAAGGCAGCCCCGCAAAATGAAAGAACGGCTTAATTTCTTTTTGCTCCAACGCCTCCATTTTATCCATATGGTCAAGCTGCTTTTGCCTGCCTCTTGCCATTTTTGCTTTTCGTCCTGCAATATTTTTGCTGATAAATTCTTCGGTTTTTCTGATTTCCTTTTGCTGTGCCGAATACTGCCGAATATAGTCTTCCCGTAAAAGAGTCTTCTTTTTCAGAAATTCCGAGTATGTGCCATAGTATTTCGTAATTTTTTTGTTATCTATATCGCAAATTCGGGTTGCAATTTTTTCTAAAAAGTCATAATCATGAGAAACTGTCATAAAAGCATTATCGAGGCTGGAGAGATAGTCGGCAAGCCATGCGACATGTTCCTTATCCAGAAAATTAGTTGGCTCGTCAAGCAGTAAAACATCGGGCTTTTCCAACAGCAGCTTCGCCAGAATTACCTTCGCACGCTGACCGCCGCTCATTTGTCCGACAGGACACTCCAAACCAATTGCATGCAGTCCTAAGCCGGTTGCAATCTGCTCGATGCAGGTGTCAATCATATAAAAGTCGTGCAATTCCAGTTCTTCCTGATACTTTGCGGCAGGTTCCAAAACACCTGTTTCTCCATTGGCAGCCTGATCATAAAGTGCGTTCATTTTTTCCTCAATTGTATATAGCTCCAGAAATGCCGATTTCAAAAAGGCCTTCATCGTAATACCTTTAGCTATTTGCGCATACTGATCCAGATAACCAAGGGTAGCTTTAGGCTGCCGCACTACCCGGCCCGTATCGGGAACGATTTGTTCGGTACAGATTTTGATCAGAGTGCTTTTCCCGGCTCCGTTCTGGCCGACAATGCCGATATGCTCTCCTTTATTCAGTGATAATTCCGCGTCCCTGAAAAGCAGGTTATCGCCAAAGGAATGTGATAATCCCGTAATATCCAATAAGCTCATAATTGTAAACATCCTTTCATTTTTGGTTATTTCACTTTTTGAACCATGTTATCTTTACAGATCCGGGCAAATAAAAAAGCAGAAGGCATAGTTAAAAATCATGCATCTGCCTTCTGCTAATTGCGGATCATATGGTTCCTGTTATAACAAAAGGCTATGGACAAAACACTGTCCATAGCCTTTTACATATAGAATATCAATGGGAAATAAGCAATAAACCGGGTAACTGTTCTTAATGCTGCCCTAATTTATTACTTCCTTTCCCGATGAATATAAAAATCATATATTTTACCAGGCTCCATACAATGTTTCATCGGTTTAAATTGTACGGAGCTGATCTTGTTTGTGGGATGGATCTTAATATAAAAGCTCACGGCTTGTCTCCTTAGTCATAAATAATATAAGTAACAATAGCATACTAATTGGTATTTGTCAATGCTGTTAAAATTCGGAATTTAAAGGATTTTATTTCCGGGCCAGATTTTTGACGCTATCTCGTAAACTTTACCGGAATTTTATTGACAATATCGATAAACGGGTATAATATAAAACATATGTTGCAAAACAGTCGTTTTTAATGGAGGAACGTATATGCCGCCAAAACAAAAATTTGAAAAGGAAGAGATAATCAGTGCCGCTTTAGAGATTACGAGGCGGAAAGGAATCACCGCACTTACGGCCAGAGGACTGGGAGCAGAGTTAGGCAGCTCAGCCAGACCGATATTTACGGTATTTCAGAATATGGTTGAAGTACAGGATGAAACAATACTGGCAGTGAAAGCGTTATATAACCGCTATATTGCAAAGGGGCTTAAAGAATCGAATCCTTTTAAGGGTGTCGGAATGGCGTATATACAATTTGCAAAATATGAGCCTAAGCTGTTTCAGCTGCTGTTTATGACAGAGAACGGAGCTGTGCCGGAGCTTACGGAGGTTTTATCCATGATCGATGAAAACAGCGGAAAAATTTTGGAGTCGGTTCAAAAAACATACGGCCTGGATGATATTAAGGCGAGGAAGATTTATCAGTATTTATGGATATTTACCCACGGTATCGCAACATTGTGTGCAACCAAGGTATGCCGGTTCGGAGAAGCGGAAATAAGTGCGATGCTTGACGATGTGTTCAGAAGTATTCTGTTAAAGCTGCAGGAGGGTGAAAAGTGATGATTGAGATTAATAATATAACCAAATCATACGGAAGCAAGGACAACTCCTTTCCGGTGTTGAAGGGCATAACGCTGAACATAAATGATGGGGCTTTTACCGCTATTTTAGGACCTTCCGGTTCCGGCAAATCAACGTTATTGAATGTGATATCAGGTCTTGAACGTCCGGATCGCGGAACAATTCTATATAACGCCGAGGATATAACATCCCTGTCCGATACGGAATTAACACTGTTCAGGAAAGATAATGTCGGTTTCATATTCCAGCAATATTATCTGCTTCCTAATTTAAATGTGGGCAAGAATGTAAAGATGGGGGCTGATTTGGCGGGGAACCGTGATTATAAGCAAATCATCGAAGCGGTTGGGCTGGGAGAAAAAATAGATAAATTCCCCGGTGAACTCAGCGGCGGAGAACAGCAACGGGCTTCGGTTGCCAGAGCCCTGGCAAAAAAACCAAGGGTACTGTTTTTAGATGAGCCGACAGGAGCGCTGGACGAGGAAACCGGAAGACTGGTTTTAGACTACATATGCAAACTGCAAAAAGAATATCATTTTACCATTATCATGGTTACGCATAATACGAATATTGCAGAAATGGCAAACACCGTCATTAAAATGAACAGCGGCAGGATTGTTGAAATCTATACGAACGAAGAGCAAAAAACCGCTTATGAGATAGGATGGTGACCGTATGATAATCCGGGTGAAAGATGCCGCCAAGCTTATAGGCATTTCCATTATAGCTTGTTGTGCGGTTTTTGTTTGTACGCTGTTTTTAAACTTTAATATTGATATCGCCGGAGTAAAAGATCTCATTGCCGACGAAGCGGCAATGGCATTTTATGACGCGCAGGTTTTAATGGGAAAAGTGACAAGTGCCGTCAGCGGCGGCTGTCTGCTGTTAACTTCTGTTATTATGCTGTTTTTCTATATCAAACATTATATTGACGTTAACAAGAAAGAGCTAGGCATACTGAAAGCATTAGGGTATTCGAACTGGAAAATAGCAAAGGGCTTTTGGATATTTGGATTCAGTGTTTTTATGGGAGCCGCTGTTGGATTTTGCTCGTCCTTCGCATTAATGCCGACCTTTTATAAGGTTATGAATGAAGATTCGATATTTCCCGAAATACCCTTGCATTTTAATACGGAGCTGGCTCTGTATCTGGTAGTTTTACCCACGGCGGCATTCGCTCTGCTTGCGGTTATTTACGGCTATCATAAATTAAAATGCCCTGTATTGGAGCTGCTGCAAGGAAAAAGTGAGGTGGTCTACAGGAGGAAGAAGGATAAAAAGCAACAGCATACGGAAATGACATTCTTGCAGGAATTAAAGCGAAGTACGGTAAGAAGCCGTTCTTCTCTTATTTTCTTTATCACTTTTGCCTCATTTTGCTATTCTGCCATGATGCAGATGTCTTTTGGTATGGATAGACTGTCAAGCGTGATGTTTGCGGCTATCATGATTGTTATAGGCCTTATTTTGGCCTGTACGACATTGTTTTTGGCTATTACGACCGTTGTAAACGCAAATACGAAAACCATTTCCATGATGAGGATATTCGGTTATTCATTGCGCGAATGCAGCGGTGCGATCCTGAATGGGTACAGGCCTATGGCTTATATCGGTTTTGCAATCGGTACAATCTATCAATACGGGTTGCTGAAAATAATGCTTATGCTATATTCCCAAACGTTAGAGAACATTCCGGAGTATAACTTTGATGTTAAGGCGTTTATCGTTGTTTTCATTTCCTTTGTGCTGATTTATGAAGCAATTATGTTCTGTTACACCGCAAGAATAAAGAAAATTTCAGTAAAGGAAATTATGTTGAAATAATATTTCGGTGGTGGAAGGCGGAGAAGTTTACTGTCCGATTGTCTTATTCTGCTGAAGTGAAACCATATGGGCATAAAGTCCGCCCTTAGCCAGAAGCTCTGCGGGAGTCCCCTGTTCACTGACAAGTCCCCTGTCCAACACCACAATTTTATCCGCATTTGCAACCGTTCTCATTCGGTGGGCAATGACCATTACCGTTTTCTTTCCGAGCAGGGCAGACAAAGCATCCTGTACCAGTGTTTCGCTCTCTGCATCCATAGAAGCCGTAGCTTCATCCAGAAGAACAATTGGTGCATCCTTCAGTAATGCCCTCGCAATGGAGATACGCTGGCGTTCGCCGCCTGACAGGGCACTGCCGTTCTCTCCGATATTTGTCAGATAGCCCTGGGGCAGGCGGTTAATAAATTCGTCACACTGTGCGGCCCTGGCTGCGGCCTTTACTTCTTCATCCGAAGCGTCCCGGCGCCCTAACCGTATATTCTCCATGACCGTATCATCAAACAGCATGACATCCTGGAATACAACGGCAAAATTTTTGAGCAGGGTCTCCGGCTCTACATCCGCCACATCAACTCCGCCAAGTGTAACGGTTCCGGAATCGGCATCCCAAAACCTGGCCGCCAGCTTGGCTGCCGTAGACTTTCCGCTGCCGGACGGTCCGACCAGAGCCGTCACTTCCCCTTGCTTTGCTACAAAGGAAATACCATTTAACACAGGTTCTTCCTTGTAGGAGAAAATAACATTTTTAAATTCAATATCATACCCTTTGTTGGGGCATATTGCGGCACCGGTTTGCTCCGGTGTCGCATCAATCTGTTTCATTCGCTTTACGCTGACCTGTGCGGAGAAAAACTCGGCCAGCAGCATGAAGCAGCTGGTAAACGGGTCATAAATTCTTCCGGCAAATACAAGAAACAGGATGAACATAGGAACGGTGAGCGATCCGGCCGCAACAAGGACTCCTCCGACCAGAAGAACCGCAACCAGACCGAAACGCAGCAGGAATTGGGCAGCCGTAGTAGAAGCACCCGGAGCCAGTTCGTTTCTGAAAGAGCAGTGCACCACATTCTCCAGCTTTTTCTCCAAGCCGTCCAAATACTCTGCTTCTCTGGAGGAAGATTTCAGTTCCCGGATCGTATCCAGATATTCCTGAACGCCATCGTAGGCGGCCCTTTTTGCATCCAGGTTGGCACTTTCCGCATTGGCCTGAGCCTTCCTGGCCGCAAGGATCACAAGGGCGGCAACCGGTACCGGAACTACGATGCAAAGGCCCATTCTCCAGTCCAGAACAAGCAGACCAATAGAGGTAATGATAAACATAAAGATTGTTCCGAACAACTGCGGGATCGCGTTGGAGAAAGTCCGTTCAAGGGCAGTACAATCACCCATGATCGTTGTCGTCAAATCCGATATATCCTTTTGCCCGAAGAAGGACAGAGGCAGTCTTCGAAGCTTTTCAGCCAAAACAATTCTGCGATTGGCACTTTCCTGATATGCCACGGTATATGTTTTGTTGTATTGCACCCATTGAGCGGCAAACACTACAAGAAACAGTATAACCGCAAGAACACAGTATAAGGGGATATTCTTTTCAAGCCCTGTTTTTTCTCCTGCAATAATGTTCAAGAGTTCCATGACGATCATGATCAGCAGGCTGACCGGAAGTATCAGACAAAGATTGTTTAAGGCGGTTGCCGCAATTCCCTTGTTCAGATCTCTGGAACCCTGGTCACTGAGAGCAAATGCACGTTTCAGCATGATTTCACCTCATTTCCAATATGCCACTTGGTTGTTTTCGTATAGTTATCCCACATCCGGGCGTACTCACCGCCCTGTTTCAACAGCTCACCGTGAGTTCCGCCTTCTGCCAGGCGTCCCTGCTTCATCACCAGAATTTGATCTGCTTTCTGTACGGTGGACAGTCTGTGGGCGATCATAATAACCGTTTTACCTTTCACCAGGCCCTCAAATGCCTGCTGAATCTGCTGTTCGTTTTCCGGATCGGCAAACGCCGTGGCTTCATCCAGTACCACAATGGGGGCATTCTTTACAATAGCCCGTGCGATTGCGATACGCTGGGCTTCGCCGCCGGACAGATAGACGCCTTTGCTTCCGAAGACAGTATCCATCCCTCCGGGAAATTTTGCCAAAATATCATCGCATTGGGCAAGGTGCGCCGCTTTCAAAGCCTCTTCCCGTGTGGCTGTCGGGCGGGCTGCACAGATGTTTGCAAGAAGCGTATCCTTAAACAGCTTGGGGTCTTGAAATACAAAAGCTACCTTTTTCATTAAATCTGCATGGGATAACTCCCTCACATCCACACCGCCGATTTTGACAACGCCTTCCTGAACATCATAAAAGCGGGGAATCAGACTGGCTGTCGTGCTCTTACCGGAGCCGGAATGGCCGACTAACGCGGTTGTCGTTCCCGCTTTGGCGGTAAAGCTAAGCTGTGCCACCGCAGGGTGCTCCGTGTTTTCATAGGCGAAGGTGACATCTTCAAAAGAAACATCATGGGAAGCGGTAGTCTGAGGGTGCTCTGTTTCAGACTGCGGGCCGGCGGTTAAAATCATGTCAATTCTCCGCATGGATTCCTCGGCCTGCATTTTATAGCTTGTCATATACATGATCTTGTTCAGCATAACGGCACAGGCCGGTGAAAAAATGAGGTAGAAAAGGGAGCTCTGTATAAATGCGGTCAGATTCGATGATAAAAGGCCGATAATGAGGGCTGCCGGAACCAGCACAAGGAAGCTCGAGTTAATTACAGACGTAAACGCTACCATACCTTTTCGGCAGGACATGGTATAGGCAAGTGCATAATCACGGTAGGATTTAATTGCCTTGTTGAATTTCGTAAAGGACTGAACCGTTTGCCCGAATACTTTAACCACGGAAATCCCGCGGATATACTCTACCGCTTCGTGATTCATTGTTTCCAGAGAGTCCTGATATGTTTTCATAAACTCCATGCTGTCCTTGCCGATCAATGAACCTTGCAGAAAGAAGCCGATCCCAAAGAGCAGCAGCAGCGGCAGACCGACACGCCAATCAAAGGCCAGCATTAAAACAATACTGGCAGCCATCGTTACCTGTGCGCCGATCAGATCCGGGAGCTGGTGTGCGATAAACGTTTCTGTCTGGAAGCTGTTGTCATCTATGATTTTTCTCAGCTTTCCGCTTGGATTTATATCGAAGTACCCCATCGGCATTTTGGCCAAATGGGTAAGTGCGGCCATCTTTAGATTTTTCTCCGTCCGAAACGCCACAATATGGGAACAGAGCAGAGCGGCAAAATAAAGTGCCAACCCGGCAAGCTCTGCAATCAAGGCATAAATCCCCCATCTGACCAGTCCGGCGGTGTCCGGAGAACTGCCGGCAAATGCGGCAATCAGATCTCTTGCGGCAAAATATACGCATAGGAATGGCATAAGAATAAAGATTGCGCTGACGCCTGATAAAATACGGGACAGGGTTAACAGCCGGCGGCTTTTGCCGCAAAAGCTAAGCAGCCGTTTTATCCCGTTTGATTTTTGTTTCATATACTTTCCCCCCTAAGTGATAATACATTATTTTATTTTTATGTTTTGGATTGCCGTAAAATTGGCATCCTGAGTAAACTCATAATCGTCGACCCTGTCGTTGCATATAACCGCCTGATGTGTATAATAAATAGGAGTATTTAAGCAATTGTCGGCAATCGCGGTCAATATGGTGCGATATATTTCCCGGATTCTGCTTTCATCCGCTGTCGAATTCACTTCACTGATTAATTCAGCCTTACCAGGCAGAAAATCACAAACCTGAAGCATGATTGGATCCATTGACATTGCCGGATCCATATTGCTGACCACATTTGCCGGATCATAGTATCCTCCCTGAGTGTCGAAAATTGTCAATCCATACTGTCCGCCCGTTATCATTGCGTACCAGTCCATCATTGCAGCGGATTTTGGTGTCAGCTCAATTCCTATCTTTTTTAACTGGTCGCAAATATAAACGACCATGTCGTCGTCAGATGCCGAACCTGTTTGATATAAAAAGTCTGCGGTCATACTGTTTCCGTCTTTTTCTCTGATACCGTCTCCGTCTGTGTCCCTATATCCTGCCTCATCCAGCAATGCATTTGCTTTGTCCGGGTTAAAATCATAAACGGTCTGTTCAATATCACAGTAGGGCAATGTCTTTGAAAAAAACGTATCCGCTTTTTCATACATTCCTCCATAGATGGTATTTACTATATTCTCTTTATCGATTGCCGAAGATATCGCTTTTCTGACAGCCGGATCTCCAAAAATCGGATCACTCAGGTTATAGCCCATATAGTATGTCTGCATCGCATTATCATCTACCTTTGCTCCAAAGCCGCTCTGGTTTTTCATTTCTTCATAACTTTCTGCGGAAATCTTGGTAATACCGGAAATAAAGTCAATCTCTCCATTCTTCAGAGCAAGGAGCTTAGCATCATTATCTGCAAGAACTTTAATGGAAAAACTGTCAACATCCGGTTCCGTCCCCCAATAATTCGGGTTTTTCACAAAATTGTACGTTTGTCCGTCCCCGTCTCCGCCATACATATACGGACCCGTACCAAAGGTTGCCGTATGAAAGCTTTCTTTTGCCGTCAGATCATCATTTAATTGCTCACCTGAAACAATGCCAAAGGGATTTGCCAGACACAAATCCCGCAGTGTACTGTAATAAGGCTGTGTCAGGTGCAGTTCAACGGTAGCTTCATCCATTGCCTTCACATCTTCTATGATAGTTGAGAGCTTTCCGTAGCCTCCGTTATATTGCCCTAAATTAACCGGTACGGCTTTCAGTGATTTTGCCACATCTTCGGCAGTCAGATCGGAGCCGTCAGAAAATTTAACGCCTTTTCTGATATGAAAGGTATATACTTTTCCGTCCTCACTTACCGACCAGTCTTCTGCCAGAGAACCTGTAAGCTCTCCATTCTTATCATACTGCACCAGTGTGTCATAGAAGCTCGTTAAGTAATAGGTTATTCCGTATCCGCTGGAGGAATTTTCCGGAGTTATGATTGTATAGAATGATTCAAATCCCCAGCTTTCCGGTAAATTGATATGGACTGCTTCTGCCGTCACTCCTTCCGCAGCATTGTTATCCGGAGCTTTTCCGCAAGCTCCTAGTGTAACTGCCATAGCTGCAGCTAATAATAGTGCCGTAATCTTCCTGATTCTCATAGTAAACAATTCCTTTCATAAATTAAGTTTATGCCGCTTGCTTCTAACAAAATTTTGCTGTAGCCATTTTTGAATACGGAAAGATTTCCTGAGAATTCCACCTTCTCCAATAGCTTTGAATTCCTCATGACAAGAATTTCATCAGCCAGCACAATAGCAAGTTCAATATCATGGGTAATAAATAGTAAGGTAAATCCGATAGACTCCTGTAAATGGACAATTTCCTCTATGATCTTTTTCCTTAAAGGCAAATCAAAGCCGTTCGTTGCCTCATCGAAGATCAGACATTCCGGCTGAACAGCCAGTGCCCTTGCAATGGCAACTCTTTTCTGTTCTCCGCCTGAAAGCTCACCAGGGAGTCTTGCATAATATTCTATAGGTAAATTACAGATTTCCAGGAGTTCTTCACATCTTTTTCTTCTTGCGGCTTTATTTAGGTGAAAGAAGCAAATTAATGGTTCTTCAATTGATCTTCCTGCGGTCATTTTGGGGTCTAAAGCAGAAAGTGAATTTTGCTGAATCATTTGAACTTTTTTAAAGTGTTCCTTTCGGTTTTTATTTCTTCCGTAAACAGGGTTTTCTTCAACAAATACGTTTCCGCTGCTTGGTTGTTGAAGCCCGGCGATCATCCTGGCAAGAGTGGTCTTACCGGAGCCTGATTCTCCTACGATCGCATACCGCCCTCCTTTCCTGAAATTAATATTCAGAGCAGATACTGCCGTAAACTTATCCTTTGAAAAAGGACTGTCGGAAAAAGAACAGCTTAAGTTTCTAAGCGCTATCATCTATGCGCCTCCTTTCCAAACAGCATGCATTTAAAAGCTCTTTTGTGTATTCTTCTTTGGGACTGTGTAAGATATCCTCGGTTCTTCCGGATTCCACCACTTTACCTTGGTTCATAATAAGGATTTTATCTGCATTTGCAGCAGCCCGTAAGTCATGAGTGATGAACAGAACGGACATTCCTTTTTTGCAAAGATTTCCCAACATTTTCATCAGCTCAATTCGGTTGCAGGCATCGATTGCCGTGGTAACCTCGTCTGCAATCAGTACTTGAGGTTCATTGATAAGCGCCGTTGCAATCATAACCCTCTGCAGCATTCCTCCTGAAAGAGTAAACGGATAACTTTTCAGAATTCTTTTCGTGTCCGTAAGGCCTAAATTCTGCAATGCAGCTTCGCATTTTTTAGTGATTTCAGCCTTTGACAGTGCCGTATTATGCCGCAAATACGTTTTTTCCATTTGCCTGCCGATACGTATCGACGGATTAAATGCGGTCATTGGATTTTGCATAATAAAGCAGATTTCCTTTCCGTAAATCCTCCGTAAATTCTTTTTCGGGATATTTAAAAGTTCCGTATTATCATAGAGAATATTTCCTTCCGCTTTAAAATCAGCTCCCAAAAGTCCCATAATCGCTTTGCATACGGTGGTCTTTCCTGCCCCGGAGCTTCCTACTATCGACAGCATCTCCCCCTTTCCGATCCGAAAGGAAATATCCTCTGTCACGCTCCTGCCGGACGTAAGAGAAATTCTTAAATTCTTAATATTAAGGGACATTTATCTCATCCTCCTTCCCGATAAAATCTCTAAGACCCTCTCCCAAAAGGTTAAAGCCTGCACAGCATACGATTAGGCAAATTCCGGGATAAATAATCAAACCTGGATTTCCATAGATACTGTTTCTGGCCTCATTAAGCATAGCTCCCCATTCCGGAGTTCCTGCTATCAGCCCGATTCCTAAAAAAGAAAAACTTGAAACCGCCATTATCGCTGAGGCAATGCCCGTAGTAAAATAAACCAGAAACTGCGGTAAAACATTGGGGATTAAGTGCCTTAGTACAATTCTAAGTTCCGATGCGCCGGAAAGCCTTGCCGCTTCTATGTATTCTTTGCCGCACTCTGTTTTTGCATAGGAACGTACCATCCTCAAAAACCATGCCGACATGGAAATGCTGATGGCTATTATAACGCATAAAACCGGATTGTCTATCGAAGTAATAAGTGCCATTGCTATTACGATTAACGGGAATGCCATGAAAATATTACACAACACTCCTGCAATCTCATCGATTGCCCCGGCTTTGTAGCTTGAATAACAGCCGATGAATAAGGAAGCTGCCGCAAGTAAAATCAGCACAGGTACGGATAATCCCAGAGAATATCTTGCGCCATATAGGATTCTTGAAAGTTCGCATCTTCCCATTTGGTCACAGCCCAAAGGAAATTCCTTTGTTGCAGCCGCATTTTTCATGGAAAGATCGGTAGCACCCGGATCGTTGGGTGCCAGTGCAGGAGCTAATATGGCAATCAGAATAAATGCCGCTATTAACGTTAATCCGATTATTACCTGTAATTTGCTTTTCATGTTTACACCCCCCTGTATGCAGGGCATATCGCACTCGAAAGAATATCGGCTGCCGTATTAAAGAGTACAAATAAAACCGCGCAAACCAGTATCGAGCCGGATATCCCATATATATCCATGCGTTCACAGGATTCCATAAGATAAGAGCCCAGCCCCTGAATGGAAAAAACTCCTTCCACCAGGGCGGACGTACCAAAGAGGGAAGCACAATATTGGGCGAATAATGTTATGGCTGCCGGCAGTGAATTTCTTAAAACCTCGCCGTAAATAATCTGTGAATTGGTAAAGCCTCTGGCTTTTGCGTAGGCTACATAGTCACTTTTCAGTTCATTTAATACGGAGGCTCTTAATACTCGGACAGAAATACACATTACCGGAAATGCCATTGCTATTGATGGTAAAATCAGGGACTTCAGGCTCCCGTCGGAAATCACCTTGAAAATCGGAAGCTTAACCGCGAAAGCGGTCAGCAGGATTAAAGCCAGCCAGAAGCTGGGGACACAAATTCCTATGATACAAGTGATCCGCATTACATTATCAAAGATGCCGCCTTTTAGAACAACCGAAACCGTTGCAATGAAAACTGTAAATACTCCTACCCAGAACATCGCCATAATAATGAGCATACACGTTACGGGAAGTGCTTCTTTTATGTTTTCCGCTACCGGCCTTTTATTGGTTACAGCCGTCCCCAGATCCCCCTTTAGCACGCCTTTTATGTAATCCGCATATCGTTGATGAAAAGGGGCATCAAGTCCCAATTCCTCCCTGACAGCCTGTATTTGCTCTTCTGTGGCAAAAACACTTTGCTTGCGCACAATCATTTCCGCCGGATCGGTTCCGGTAAAAAGCTGTAAACAAAAGCTCAAAGTGATAACACCGTATATAACTATGACAAGCCCGGGCAATTTTCTGAGAAATCTTTTACTAAAACTAACCTTGTTCATTTGAGTTTACTCCATTTTTTGCACTTTAGTTAGACATGACTAACCATTGCCCAAAAAAATAAACCGCTGTACAACGGTTTATTAACCAATGCACATGTCATCACTGCTAAGTATGATAGCATATGATAACCGTACAATCTACGACCTATCAGGTATATATTTGCTCCAATCGGCTCACCGTTTGCACCGGTAGGCATAAGGTGTTATACTATATACGGACTTAAAGGCGGCGGAAAATTTGCTTTGATTTTCGTAACCTGCCGCTTCTGCAATTTCTCCGATACTCAAATTCCTTTCTGTTAACAGCAGCTGTGCCGCTGCCTCCATTCTCTTTATCTTCATAAAGGTTCCGATAGAATGTCCTGAAACAGACTTAAAGCAGCGCTTCATACTGGATTCCGCAAGATGAAACATTGCAGCGAGGTCTGTAATAGTGTTTTTAACAAACGGATTTTCGATAATGTACTGATACACTTTTTGCGTTCCCTGTGACACTTCCTCTGAAAATGTCATTGGCTGCTGCATATGACTGCTGTCCAGCAGGCTTAAGAATAAAAGCAATTCGATTGTCTTGACCCACAGATACGGCATTCGGATTCTTTCGTCTGTCTGATAAAGCTCGCTGAATATGTGATCGATCTTATGCCTTGCTTTAATCAGTAAGGATTGTCCGTTTGGGCAGAGCTTATCGCGTATCTGTGCGAGGTTAATGTTCGCCTGGGGAAAATATGAATTCAGACTTTCCTGAGCCGTTTCTACTTCCAAAAGTACGGTAAGTCCGCGATACTTTTTTAAGGGAAGCCTTGAACCGACAAAGGCCTGTTTGCCCAGATTACTTACGCACAAATCTCCTTCTCCCAGAAAGTAGACGGTTTTGTTCTGCAGTTCAAATTCATAGCAGCCATCTAAGCAATGGTCTATTTGGAGGTATTCTTTTGCAGGCACAATAGGATGAAAGCAGGAGTCCATATTCAGATTGTTGTAGGATACCTGAATACCCGGAGTTACATCATAACACCTCATCTCGCCCGAGCCATATTCATCCTTAAGATGATATGACGTATATCCGCCTTCTTTCTTCTTTCCGGCAAACACGTAGCCATGCAAAGCCTGTTCAAAGGTACGGTTTTCTTTTTCATTCATCTGCTCAGGAATAATTTTCTTCATAAATATACCGCCATGCCAATCTTGTTATAACCGAATTATACTGTACTTTATTCCCTGCGTCAATTTTGTTTTATCCGTCCTGAGCCAAGCGGATAAACTCTGGTTACAGTTCAGCCTTGCGGCTAAACAGTAACAAACTCTACTTTACGAATTTACCGATCAATCCCATTAGGTTATCAACCGCTTTGGCGATAGGCTCGATCAAAGAGGAACAATATTTGGAGGCAGCCAGGATACCGCCTGTAAACAGCTCCAGATAGGATTTGCGCGGCTTGCTGCTCGTCGCCTCCTGCACGATGCCGGCCATATCCTTTGCCGCCTGTTCACCCTCTTCTGCCGAAAGATTTTTGCACAGTTCCGTAACGAGCTCATTCAATTCGGCCAGCTTTTGCTTTAATAATTCTTCGTCTTTACTTTTTGGCTCCATGTTAGTAATCGTATTGCTTGAACCGATAAGAACGCTGCCGATATTATTATTACCCGTAAATGTGTTGTTGTCGCCGATTGTGACGTTTGTATTCGTCATTACAATTCCGCCCTCCTGTATGGTTCCTTCTATGTATATGTTACTTCCGCCGTTACTGTTTGATACGATTATCCTGGAAGACGGCTTTTGCGTAGGTTCCGTATAAAGCTTGACCTTCCGGTAGATATTCTTTCTGATGCTTTCCAGCTGCGTAAGCAGAAAGGTCCGCTCATTCCCGTTAATAATATTTTCGTAGCTGTTGGAAACTTCTATAATTTCGCTGTTGGGTATCCCATACCTTTCATTTTGACGGATCGACCGAATCGCATTATTAATATAGTTCTGTAATCTATCCGTTGCTTCGCTGTGCGGTTTAATTATAATTTTTTCGTACTGGATGGAACGCAAGACCTGTTTTAAGCATTCCTGTTCGGCATTCAGGCGCAGCAGGTTCAGTCTTAAGTTTCGGACGGCTTCTTTTTCCGAATTCTTATCCTTACCAATCAGCCATACTCTTATTTTTGTTTTATTCCTGCTGTTATATATAATGGTATGGGCAAGACTTATGCCGAACTGTTCAAGAGAAGCAATGTGCTTTACCATATGCGGCAGCTTTACAATCTCACTTTTGTCATATTCCATAAGTATCATTGGATTCCCCGCCTGTATCCAGGAGGGTTGAACCTGCTTATCTGAGGGCAGGGGATATTTTGTAGTGGAATACAGATATAAGGAAGACAGCTTCGTACAGACATCGTTTAGCTTATATTCTGTATTATCCCGGCTTTTTGACGGTATCTGGGCCTTTATTTCCATTAGCTCCGTCAAAAAGTTAAGTAATTGCATATCGGTAAAGGGCAATTGCATGAATTTACTTCTCTGGATGTTTCTAAATCCGATCTCTAACTTACAAGTCTCATTATTTGCAAAAAATCTGCGAAACACACAGGTGGGTATAAAACCGCCGTATTCCCTGCCCAGCCGGTATTCTCCAAGATTCGGGATGCGCAAAGCCCGGTTGGCCTTGCTGTATACGGTTTCATAATACTCCACACCGTCCTGGTTAATCCGGTTTTTTATCGGACCAAAACAGCGGATAAAGTCCTGTTCATTAGGATTCATAAGCGGAAAGCTCGGCAGACTTAACCTATAGGTATCAACATCCAAAAAATCCCTCGTATCTGCAATGGGGAATTGAATCACGACAAACAAATAACGCACCTCCCAGAAAGAAATCCCCCATACGTCTAACGAAGGGGGATCCGGAGCTGCCAAGATCTCCCCGACGGCTTTCCCATAAGGATAAAGCTCCGGTCTAAAATCTTATAGCCATACACTAATGTGTCAGCTATGTAGCACACTCTGCATCCGCAGCGTGTCCTTCTCTCAGCTCAAGCATGTAACATAAGTTTGTTACTACCTGTATGAACAAACAATCCTCTGTTGCATATTCACGCAGGTAACTACTGTTGATATTATACTATATTTGGACAAATATGTAAACTACTTTTT
>JAEWSD010000267.1 GCA_023398615.1 Bacillota bacterium | reverse complement strand
ATATGACTATACCATCGAAAAACTCCTGTTCCTGCCGTATAATATTTCAATTCCTATATCTTCGGGTCGTATTAGTTACAGTTCAGCCTTACGGCCGAACTGTAACCTGCATCTTACTTCTTTATTTGTTTCTCCAGAATTTCAATTGCCTTTTGCAGCTGGTTATCTTCTTTCTTGCTGACAATAACTTTTTGTCTCAGTTCATCCTTAAGCTCAACCTCGACATCCGGTTTAATTCCGATTCCATGAATATTTTTACCGTTAGGCGTATAGTACTTGGAAACGGTTACCTTAATGGCGGTACCATCGGTAAGCGGAATAATGGACTGGACGATTCCCTTGCCGAAGCTGGTTGTTCCGACAATCGTTCCGAGTTTGTAATCCTGAATGGCTCCGGCAAATATCTCCGATGCACTGGCGCTGTTTTCATTGATCAAGACAGCCAGAGGTTTATTGAACTTCTCTTTATCGTCGGAGAATTCCTCCTCTTTCTTGCCATATTTATCCTCGGTATATACGATCAACCCTTTCGGCAGCATGCGGTCAAGCATCGTTACCACCGTATTCAGCAGACCGCCCGGATTATTTCTGATATCTATAATCAGGCCGCGCTGACCCTGGCTGTCTAAATCCTTCACCGCATCGATGAACTGGTCCGCCGTAACTTCATCAAATTCCGACACGGCGATGTAACCGATCTTATCGGGAAGCATTTCATATTCAATCGTAGGCACTTCGATGATCCTTCTGGTAATGGAGTAATCGATAGGATCCGCTACCCCTTCCCTGATAACAGTCAGTTCCGCCTTGGTTCCTTCTTCGCCCTTGATCCTGCTGACAACCTCTGTAAGATCAAGTCCGGTTACCTCTTCCCCTCCTACCTTATATAAGATATCTCCGGGAAGTATACCCGCCTCATGGGCAGGGCCCGTAAGAAACGGCTTCACAATCGTAATAATCCCTGTTTTAATATTCTGGCTGACATTTGCACCGATCCCGCAGTATATTCCGCTGGAAGATTCCATCAAAGCTTTATATTCATCCGCGGTATAGTAGCAGGAGTAGGGGTCATTAAGGCTCTTTAGAAGCCCTTTATAGATGCCCTCCGCAAGATCTTCATCCTCCACATCTTCCATATAGTACTGGTCAATCAGGGCTTCCAGCTTATTGATCTTGTTTAATATAAGCTTATTGGTATCCGCTTTATCCTGAACCGCAGCCACTTTCTTCTGCTCGGTCTCACCCGGTATCTGATCGTTGTCATTCCCCTTGACCTGGGTGCCGTATATAGTCAATGCAACAGCGGCTATTATTACGGCACCTGCTAAACCTGACAGAAAGCCTGGCAAAAACTTATTCTTCATAATCACTTAACCTTCCTTCTAATTACTGACATAATCCAATGGATTAACATAGGTACCGTCCTTTGATACTCCAAAATGTAAATGCGAACCGGTTGAGATACCTGTGGATCCTACCAAAGCAATCTGCTGCCCCTGGCTCACCTCATCACCGACTGCTACAAACAGTTTTGAGCAATGCATATATACCGTATAAATACCGTCTCCATGCGACAGCATAATATAATTTCCGGCCGACACACTATAGGTGGCGGTGATAACCGTTCCGGAAGCTGCCGCAATTACCGAACTGCCGGAAGGAGCTCCGATATCGATACCCTTATGATAAGTGCTGGCACCCTCTGTCGGCTGTTCCCGGCTGCCGAATGAGGAGGTTATTCTGCTGCTGGAAGGCACCGGCCATATAAAATTCCCCGAAAAGCTACCGCCGGAACCCTGAGAATTATCGGGAGCTGTCGTACCCCCTTCGGAAGTGCCGCCTCCGGAAGCGGCCTGCTGCTCCTGTTCCTTCCTTTTGCGTTCTTCCTCAGCCTTCCGTTTTGCTTCCGCCTTTTGTCTCTCTTCTTCCAAAAGCTGTTCGATAATCTGTTCCTGTTCATCCAGCTTTGAGCTGTACTGTTCGGACAAACTTTGGTTTTCACTGATATTGGCCTCATACTTTACTACTTCTTCATTCTTGTCCTCAACCAGGCGTTCCACAGTTCCCTGCTCAAAGGTAAGTTCATCCTTCAGCTCGTTAAGTTCGGTCAGTTTCGCCTGCTGTGCCTCTTCCTTCCTTGTAACCTCCTGCTTTGATGCGATATATTTATCCAGAAGGCTGTTATCATATTCCGTAATCTTGGACATGTACTCAACCTGGTTCAGAGCATCCGACAGATTTTCAGAGCTTAATATGATTTCCAGATAATCCGACTGCCCATTCTCATACATATACTTAATACGGTTTTTCATAATCGTATATTGATTCTCTTCCGCAATACGTGCCGCTTCCAATTCCTGCTGTGCCGTTTTCAGTTCGTCTTCCGCTGTCTCTATATCCGAGTTCAGTGATTCGATTTCTCCCGCAAGGCGGTTCAGTTCCTTATCCAATTCCTCAATATACTTAAGTATATCATCCTTTGCTTTCTCCAATTCGGATATTTTTAACTCGGTTTCCTCTTTCTTTTTCTCTAAATCCGATTTTTCCTCTTTGGCCTTATCAATTTCCGATGCAAAGGAGGGCACACGCAGCGAACCTATTAGCATTATAACCGCCAGGCTTATAAGTATACCTTTCCATTTTCTTTTTTTCATCAGTGTTTTCTCCCATATGCATGCTTCTTAAAACCTCATGGTTTCTTAAGAAGCCTCATTCCGTCTCAAATGCCTTCTTACCGTAACGGAACTGCCGATGATGCCGATTCCGATTCCTATGAATAACGCAATCGGAATAAGTGTTGCAAAGATATCTTTTGTTTTTATAAATTCAAATGCACGGAATATATTTATGTATTTCTCTGTAATATATGATACTACTTTATGATAAATGAAATATAATCCTCCAAGCGGCAGTAAAGCACCCGCTATTCCTATCAGGATGCCCTCTACAATAAACGGTGCACGGATAAAAGAATCCGTTGCCCCGATCAGCTTCATAATCGATATCTCTTCCTTCCGGATTGCTATACCCATCGTTACGGTATTACTGATCAGGAATACCGCAACCGCCAACAGGATAATAATAATGGCGGCGGAAACATAACCGACCAGCCTGTTAAAATTATCAAAGGTATCCGCAACCGAGTCCGAATGATTAACCTGTCTTACTCCGTCCAAGCCTTCTATATATTTAACCAAAGACTTCTGCATGGATACATCATTCAGATATACCTCATACGATGCGGAATCTGCCAGCGGATTGTCATTTCCGAAGGTTTCCGCAAGCTCCTTGCTTAAATATTTCTTCTTATAATTCTCCCATGTCTGTTCCGCGGATATGTAACGTACGGAAGATACCTCCGCACGGAGCTTAATACTGTCACCAATGGACTTAATCTGCTCCTCACTGGCTCCTTTATCAAAAAAAACCGTTACTCCAACAGAAGTTTCGGCTGTCTTTATCATATATTGAAAATTAGCCACCACGAAATAAAAAATTCCAAATAAAAATATACAAGCTGCAATTGTACCAATTGAGGCAAGAGAAAACATCCGGTTCCGCCGGAGATTCTTACCCCCTTGCTTCAAGCTGTAAAAAAATCTGCTAATACGCATGGGAATACCTGCCTTTTTGTTCATCACTGGTTAAAACGCCTTTGTTCATTGTAATTACCCGTTTCTGCATTGCATTGACAATCTCCCTGTTATGGGTAACAACCACAACAGTAGTTCCTCTTTTATTTATCTCATCCAGAAGTCTCATGATTTCCCACGAATTCTTCGGATCCAGGTTACCGGTCGGTTCGTCCGCAAGAAGAAGCACCGGATTATTCACTAATGCCCTGGCAAGCGCAACCCTCTGCTGCTCACCGCCCGACAGCTGACCGGGAAAGGATTTATGCTTTTCCGACAGCCCCATGACGGCAAGCATGGCAGGCACCTGTCTGCGGATGGTACTTGCAGACATCTCGATAACCCTCTGTGCAAAAGCAACATTCTCATAAACATTACGGTCCTTTAATAACCGGAAGTCCTGAAACACGACACCGATATTTCTTCGGAATTTTGCAATCTGTCCATGCTTCATCCGTGATAAATCCTTGCTGTTCACATAAACCTTCCCACTGGTCGGTTCGATCTCTTTCAGCATCAGCTTAATCAAGGTAGATTTTCCGGAACCGCTGCTTCCTACGATAAACACAAACTCACCCTTGTGTATTCGCATACTGATGTTGTTAATTGCAGAGGTTCCCTTCTGGTAGCTTTTTGATACCCCGTCAAATATTATAACAGGGGCGTCCTTTTCTTTCAACTGTTTCTCCAAATCGTAAGGTACTGACATTTTAATACTCCAATGTTTCCATATATTTCATGTATTTTACTACCATAAGCGCAATCTTGAAGGTAATGGCATCATCGAAAACCCTAAGGTCAAGATTCGTACTCTTCTGCAGCTTATCCAGCCTGTATACCAGGGTATTCCTGTGGATATAGAGCTGTCTTGAGGTCTCCGATACATTCAGGCTGTTCTCAAAAAACTTATTGATGGTAGATAGGGTTTCTTCATCGAAATCATCCGGAGACTTGCCTTCGAAGATTTCTTTGATAAACATCTTGCATAACGGCATCGGAAGCTGATAGATCAAACGCCCGATTCCCAGATTATTATAAGCCACCACATTACGGCTGCTGTAGAATATCTTGCCGACATCCAGTGCCATCTTAGCTTCCTTGTAAGATCTCGAAACATCCTTTATCTCATTTACTATGGTACCGTAAGCAACATGCACCTTCGTCATGGCTTCCGTATTCAGCATATCCAGGATAACCTTGGCGGTTTTATTCATATCCTCATAGGTTTCGTTTGACTTTAACTCCTTCACCAGAATAATATTCTTTTCGTCTACCGCCGTAATAAAATCCTTGGTTTTCCCTGAGAATAATCCCCTGACCGTTTCCAGAGCATTCACATCCTTCTCATTCTTGGTTTCGATAATGAATACGACTCTTCTTACATCGGTTTCAATATGAAGCTTCTTGGCACGGTTATAGATATCCACCAGCAGCAGGTTATCCAGCAGCAGGTTCTTAATAAAGTTATCCTTATCATATCTTTCCTTGTAAGCAACCAGAAGATTCTGAATCTGGAAGGATACGATCTTACCCACCATATAAACATCGTCCGTATCACCCTTAGCCAAAACAACATATTCCAGCTGATGCTCATCAAACACCTTAAAGAACTGGTAGCCCTGCAATACCTGACTATCCGCCGGCGACTCGACAAAAGCCAGCACCGCATTCTCATACTCCTCTACATTGTTTATTGTAGTCGCCAAAGATTTGCCTTCCGTATCCATCACGCATATATCAATACGGGTAATTGCTTTCAGACCTTCAATTGTATTTTGTAAAATCTGGTTTGAAATCATTTCATTCACTCCTTCAATTAATAATATATATTCCGGTGTGAAAATGATTCATCCAATGAATTGGATTCTTCACACCTTTTTCTGATTTTTATTTATGCATGACTTAATTCTAACATTAATTTCGTCAAAAGTAAACTAAAATAACACATTTGTCAAGATATTATTAGTACAATTCTGTCAAATTAACAAGTTTTACAATTAGTTTATTCATAAAACTAAATATAAAAAGTAATTTGTTACTGCTACGGAGTATGATTTGTTCCACGGGAAGAAATCCCTGCAAGAATTGGAAGGTTCGAAGAACTTGCCTGTTAAATGAAAAACAGATAGGAAATACATATAGTACTTCCTACCTGTTTTTATTAAATTGTTACGATTTGACTAGTGAGTAATATTTTGTTCGGTTTCTTTATCAAAGATGTGGACCTTGGCAAGGTCAAGCGCAATCTTGATAGTATCGCCGGGTCTTGCGGTTGTACGAGGGTTAACACGTGCGGTGATATCAAAATCATCCACCGTGAAGTATAAGTTAACTTCAGCGCCCAATAATTCATATACTTTTACGGTAGCCTCCAGGACACTGTCAGGTGAACTGCTGATAAACATTTCTTCATCCTTTACGTCTTCCGGACGAATACCGAAGATGACTGTCTTATCAATATAACCTCCATCGACTAATTTCTTTCCTTTTGCTTCCGGAAGCTTAATTGAGTTGGAACCGAATACCAGTTTAACATCCGAACCGGATTTCTCAACCTTTGCTTCTATCATGTTCATTTGAGGTGAACCCATGAATCCGGCAACAAATAAGTTACAAGGCATGCTATAAAGATTCTGAGGTGTATCAACCTGTTGGATGACACCGTCCTTCATAACTACGATTCTCGTACCAAGTGTCATAGCCTCGGTCTGATCATGTGTTACATAAATGAAAGTAGTGTTCAGGTTAACATGCAGCTTGGAAATCTCAATACGCATCTGCACTCTTAACTTGGCATCCAGGTTGGATAACGGTTCGTCCATAAGGAATACCTTAGGGTTACGCACAATGGCACGTCCCATAGCGACACGCTGTCTCTGTCCGCCGGACAAAGCCTTCGGCTTACGGTCCAGCAGGCTCTCGATACCGAGGATTGCAGCTGCCTCATGCACTAATTTATCAATTTTATCCTTTGGGGTTTTTCTTAATTTAAGGCCGAAAGCCATATTATCATAAACGGACATGTGAGGATAAAGAGCGTAATTCTGGAATACCATTGCGATATCCCTGTCTTTCGGTTCAACGTCATTCATTAATTTGTCGTCGATCAATAAGTCTCCGGACGTAATCTCTTCCAAACCTGCAATCATACGAAGGGTTGTCGACTTACCGCATCCAGAAGGGCCTACAAAGATGATGAACTCCTTATCCGCTATTTCCAGATTGAAATCACGTACGGCTACGAAGCCATTAGGATATGTTTTATTAATATTTTTTAAAGTTACACTAGCCATTTTTTCGTTTCCTCCCTAATTTGTAAATCTTATTGAGTACACTACCTTGTACTATTACTATATGACTTATGATACACCAATAGTACTAGTTATGCCATATCCCATTTTAACAAATTAATTTTTGCCCTTTTGTTTATTTTGTATACTCACTGATAAAATAAGTATTTTTACCGATTTTTAACGTACTTTAGGCTAAATTTACTGTCTATATTCTCTAAAACCCTCCCCCATAACCTCACGAACATCGCTCACAATGATAAATGCCCTGGGGTCAATTTCGGACACAATATTCGTCAGTTCGATGATTTCCTTCTTGGAAACCACACAGAAAAGCATCTTTTTATCCCGGTTGGAATACATTCCGGTGGCCGAAATTCCGGTCACACCGCGGTCTAATTTTTTCATGATGCTGTCGGCAATCTCCTCATAAGCATCCGAAATGACATAAGCCGTCTTGGCAAATTTCAAGCCTTCCAGTATTCCGTCCGATACCTTGGAAGTTATATATACGGCTATGACGGCGTACAACGCCTTCGTTATTCCGAAGCTTACCACCCCGGCCAGGACGATCACGCTGTCAATCACAATAAGAATCTGAGGAATCGAATAGTAAGGCTTATACCTGTTAATCAGCATGGCAAGCAGGTCGGTTCCTCCTGTCGAAGCCAGGGTGATAAACACCAGACCCAGGCCGGCGCCTCCGATTACTCCTCCGAAGACGGCGGCAAGCAGGTAATCCTGATATACCAGATTCAGCGAAGGAACCATGTATAAAGCCACGGTAAAGCTTACGGTAGCAAACACGGTATTCTTAAGGTAATTCTTACCCAATATCAGTATCGCGGCGATAAAGAGCGGGACATTGAGCAATATGTTAGTCAGCCAGAGCGGCAGCCCTCCTTTTATCCAGTAGCCTGTAATCTTTTTAATCACAATGGCCAGTCCGCTGACACCGCCCGTTACCATTTCCAGCGGCTCATACACCACCTTTACGGACACCGCCATCAGCAGGGTCCCGGTAATAATCAGCAAATAATGCAGGGTTTTCGATTTTCTGCTATACTTTTCCATACTTTCACCGCCTTTTCCCTTTCACTGTCTGAGAATATCGTTGGAAACTGTAATCCAGTAAATAGTTTGATTGTTTCCTGTCATTATTATACATCGGACAAAGGAGTCTGGCAATTTTCTTCCAGCAAATTTTTGTCCGCAGGAAATGTAAATAGCTGATTCCTGCGGACTCTTAAATATCAGGAGAATGGGTGAAACATATTCCTATTTATAAGTGAACTCCATCCCTTCAGTAATAATACCATCCACAGAATATGAGTCAGTATAATATAAACCTACCCGGTATGTCTTATTTGTTTTTAATAATTTATTGATATTAATAGTTAGAGTATCCTCATTCAAGCCTATACTGGTATTTACCAGTGCAACCTTCCTGCTGTCTTTCGATAAAGGATTACTATCGCCGGTATATATATACAAGCCGACTTTTACTTTCATTGCCGTATCACATTTCTTTCCGTAAGCATTGGCGTATGCAACCAGATCCGCCTCAGTAATTTTACGGCTTAATTTAACAGTCATAGATTTTGCGTTTAATTTAATAATATCCGACACCTTTGGTGAAGTAAGATTATAGTAAATTGCCTTTTGTTCCTTTAAATATTGGTCCAACACAATATTCATGCTCGTAATTTTATATTCATTTGGTATATTCATAAAATGCTCTTTTGTTGTCATTGAACTTCTCTTAAGGCTAAACACTTTATTCCTGTAGCTAATTAAATTTTCCGGTTTAAATTTTGTCTTATACATCTTATCAATTGCCGCTGCATCTTCGTGATCCTTTTGAGAGCCTTTATCTTTGCGTTCCGGAATAATAGTAACCTTCACTTTTATACTGTTCAGACCCGGATACGCTACGGTAACATAGGTTGATCCGGCTTTTTTCCCTTTCAGAATACCTTTTGTTTTATCAACAGCAACTATTGAAGTATTCTGAGATGTAAAAGTAAACCCTTCATCTCCATTAAGATAACCCGAACTCATGGTGTTTTCATCCGAAATAGTAATCGGTAAAGCGCAGGTTTGACCGGCTTCAAAGGAAATATAAGGATATTTACTATATTTGCTGTCTTCGATTGTACGCAGGGAGAAATCCCTTATTTCTGCTGCTTCTGACTTCACAGCCGATGACATGGAAATAAAAAACATTGTGGTGACCAGTACCAGAATAAATGTTTTCCTTAAGAATTTCATTATTTTCACTCCTTCATTTTTATTTAAACGTATTTGGAAATGTCAGAAAGACTACTTCCAATACTCGAACCATATTATAATATTTGATTCTTAAAATTATCTTAAAAATCAAATAGAATCTGATCTGTTTATGTTCTTTGTGTACTGAAAGGTCCATTTACGGAATATGCATTTTAAAATGTAAGAAACTATGTTATAATACATAATCAATCATTTACATTTTCACTTACCAAAAAAGATCGGAGTTTCGCATGAACGGTAAAACGGTACTGGTAACCGGCTCCTCCAGAGGGATCGGTAAAGCCGTCGCATTAAAATTTGCAAAAGAAGGCTGTAACGTTATCATAAACTGTGCCCGCAGCAAAGAGGAATTAATGGCTGCTAAAAAGGAAATTGAAGACTGCCGTGTGCAGTGCCTCGCTTTTATGGGTGATCTCGGCGGATATGAAGCTGCCGCTGAGCTGTTCTCGCTGGTAAAGGAACGTTTTGGCTTTCTTGATCTACTGGTGAATAATGCCGGAATTTCCTATAACGGTCTATTCACCGACATGACGCCTGCGGATTGGGATCATGTCATAAAGACCAATCTGACGTCGGCCTTTAACTGCTGCAGCCTTGCGGCCCCGGGTATGATAAGCAGGAAACAGGGTAAAATCATCAATATCTCCTCCGTGTGGGGCAGTGCCGGTGCATCCTGCGAAGTGGCCTACTCTGCTTCAAAGGGTGGCATCAATGCTTTTACCAGGGCTTTGGCAAAGGAACTTGCACCCAGCAACATACAGGTCAATGCGGTTGCCTGCGGTGCCATTGACACGGATATGAACCGGTTCCTGAGCAAAGAGGAACGTAACATGCTGATCGAAGACATCCCGGCAAACCGTTTCGGTACGGCGGATGAGGTCGCCGATTTCGTGTACCGGATTGCCGACGGGAACGATTATCTGAACGGACAGGTCATCCATTTTGACGGCGCATGGATATAATGAGATAGTATAATAAAAAGGGGGAGTGACGGATATGGATTTTGAATTAAAGAAGTGGAAACCGGACTATGCATCCGGCATCGTAAAATATGCAGGCAATCCAAAAATTGCGCAAAACCTGACAGACGGCTTTCCAAAGAATTTTGACCTGGAAACAGCCCGTTCCTTTGTGGAAGCCTGTGTCAGGCAGGAGGGTAAAACCCAGTGCAGCCGGGCAATTGTCATTGGAGAGGAAGCCGTAGGCAATCTCGCCGTATTCTTTGGCGAGGAAAACTACCGAAGATCCGGTAAAATTGCCTACTGGCTGGGCGAACCTTTCTGGAGGCAGGGCATTATGTCCTCCGCCATTTCACAGTTCAGCCGCTATATCTTTCAGAATTATGATATCGTAAGAATCAGTGCGGAACCGTTCGACTATAACACAGGTTCTCAAAAGGCATTGGAAAAAGCCGGTTATAAACTGGAAGGAATCCTTAAAAAGAGTGTGTATAAGGACAACCGAATCTTTGATTCCTGCCTGTATGCACTGACGAAGGACGACTGTTAAATCAGGACAAAGTAGCTTTATGGTTACTATTCAGCCTATGGTACCACGAGGTGTTTTTTGTGAGTAGATTTATATATAGATCAGCGAAGCGAAAGTCACAGAAAACCCGAGACATGTCGCTACACTAATATTTGTCCAGGGATATATCAATGATCTTCATGCAAAGCTCCGGGTAACTGAGTCCGATTGCCGCCGCTTCCTGCGGAAGAAGTGAATTCGGTGTCATACCCGGCAGCGTATTTGCTTCCAGGCAGTAGATCCTGCCGTTTCTGCCGCTCATCATAAAATCAATTCGGGCGTAGGTTTTCAGACGGAGTATCCGGAATACTTTTTCCGCCGCCGCCTGCAGCTCTCTTGTTTTCTCTTCCGGCAACACGGCCGGGCAGGTCTCGACCGTATTGCCCGGCTGATACTTATTTTTATAGTCATAGAACCCCTGCTTCGGTTCAATTTCAATGACCGGCAATGCACTTCCTTCCATAACACCTACGGAGAATTCCCTGCCTTCTATATATTCCTCTACGATTACTTCGGATTCAAGCCGAAACGCTTCCTTCAGGGCCTTCCCGAATTCCTCTTCATTGTGTACGATATATACACCGACGCTTGAACCGCCGCAGGCTACCTTCACCACCTTTGGAAAGCTTAAGGTATCCCTGTAATGAAATTCCTTTTTAAGTACCCTGCTCTCGGGAGTTGTGATACCGTAGTACTGAAACAGTGCTTTCGACAGGCTTTTATCCATTGCAAGGGCGGCGCTTACATAATCGGTTCCCGTATATTTTATTCCAAACAGGTCGAATGCCGCCTGAAGCTTGCCGTTTTCTCCATCCGCCCCATGCAGCGCAAGGAATACGATATCCGCCTTCTGACAGATCGTCAGTATATTGGGGCCGAAAAGCGTATCGAGAGCATCCCCTCTCATAGATTTTATCTGTTCCGTATCCGGTTCTTTTTCCTGAATTTCGCTGATATACTCCGCCCAGTCATATTCCGTCCCGAAGATATCATCGGTCTGCCCCTCATATCCGAGAAACACGTCTAACAGGATTGCATTCTGCCCCTGCTCTTTGAGTGCATAATAAATTTTCTTACCCGAGCTTAACGATACGTCCCGCTCCGTACTGGTTCCTCCTGCCAGGACAACAATTTTCATAAGGATACCACTGCCACAAATTAATAAGAGTTGAAAGAATACACATGTGGCATTCCTTTCTTTACCAATTTTCTTTCAACCTTTCAAACATGCCGATAGGGCATACCCGCCAGTTCTATTTATATTTTACAGGACACTTCTTTATAGGAATACAAAATATGTGTCACATTTATTGCAAATAGTGCTATAATATATCAACAGGTTAATGAAATCTTATCCGAAAGGCGGAACGATATGAAGGATACGGGTATGGAAAAGAAAAGAACCGGAAAAAGTGAAGAAGCAATCCCGGATAAATTCGAGAAAACCGGCTACTTAAACAGTGAGTTTAAAATTTTTCACCTGACCGACCACGAACCGAGGGATTTTAACTACCATTACCATGACTTTAATAAAATTATTCTGTTTATCAGCGGCAATGTCAGCTATTTCATAGAAGGGAAGTCCTACCAGCTGAAGCCGTATGATATTATACTTGTGAAAGCCGGGGAGATTCATAAGCCGGTAATCCATGATACCTTGCCCTATGAGAGAATCATTATTTACATTTCGCCTGATTTTTTTGAAGCTTACAAGGAGGACGAATGTGATCTCGCCTGCTGTTTTTTAAAGGCTGAAGAGCACTGTTCCAATGTTCTGCGCATGACAGAGCTTGGCAAGGAAGGGTTATTTGAATCCTTCCTCCGCCTGGAACTATCCTTCCATGACGACGGATTTGCACATGAATTATACCGAAAGGTATTATTTTTGGAATTTATGATTACCCTTAACCGGGTCGTACTAAATAAAGGGATCCATTATATCGATACGAATATTGCGAACCCAAAGATTCTCGATATCATGAAATACATAAACGATAATATAAGCCTTGATATCACAATTGACTCAATTGCAGGCTGCTTCTTTTTAAATCGTTCCTATCTGATGCATCTGTTTAAAGCGGAAACCGGCTATACCATTGGTAAATATATTACGGAAAAACGTTTATTTACGGCAAAAAGCCTTATGAAGAACGGCAGTCCTATCACAGAAGCCTGCTATAACAGCGGCTTTAAGAATTATACCACCTTCTTTCGGGCATTCAAAGATAAGTTTCAGATGTCGCCAAAAGATGCAGCCGATTACCTATAGGCATATAGGAGTAAGCAGGCACTGTTTCCGGTAATTTTATAACCGGAATAAGGATTGTAAATTCCTTGGCAGCGCCCGCAGCAGATATCCGATATGAAGCGCATCCACCTTTTCCTTAAAGCTGCCCTGCAATGCTTCATATTCGGCTCCCCTAAGCAAAAGCTCTGTTTCCTCCTCGTCAAATAAGGCAGCCATCACCTCATTGTCACGGTAAGCCTTGTTTTGCGGACAGTTTATCTGACATATCTCACATCCTATTACGCTGTTATGTATTCCGGGATTAATCCATTCCGGGAAAGGATGTCCTTTACTGTCTTCCTCATTGAAATAGGCAAGGCATCTCTCGGAATCTATGATATCGGTCTCCGTCCTGATTGCCTGATTCGGACACATACCGGCACACAGGGAACATTTCCCGCATGATTCCATCCGTTCCAAGGGATAAAGCTCCGTCTTGCCGGGCGGAATGTCGGTGTAGAAGGGCAAAAGACTCACAAAGGAACCCATTCCTTCCACGTAAGCTATATTATTTCTCCCGTATTTTGCAAGGCCGCTGCTTACCGCAAGTATTTTCCGCGGAAGCTTCGGCATAAATACGGCATGATACCCTGATTCCGCCAGAATTTCTTTTAATTCCTCCGTCACGGTCCTGTATTGATCCAGGTTCTCAAGACAGACAGGGAACGTTTTTATCTGCCCATTTACGGTAAAGCCCGCCAGTGTCCTTGCCGGAACGGGGAAGGCAAATAATAAAACCGATCTTATATCAAAATCTGTTTCCGACAGCCCAAACTCATAGTAGCTGTGAATAAGATTCTTCTGAGAAGCATTCAGATTGTCCCTGTATTTCAGTTTATCCACCCTTTCTTTGATCTCATCCATACAGGAAATATTCAGAATGACCGCTTTTGCATGAAAGTAATTTTCCAAATCTTTAACATACTCCTTCCCCGTACTTCTTACCAATTCCGCCATAATTCATACTCCTTTCCGTTCGTCTTGCTACAGTGCCATAGGCCAAACTGTGACTTTATCTTCTATAATCTTCCTATTTATTATTGCATTCCTTTTATTGTTATGCTATCATATATTTACATATTTGTATAACTGATTATTCTGATTGTTTCAATCGATTTTTTCTATTGGAAGGGGCCTGTTATGGACATCAAACAATTAAGTACGTTTCTTACATTAAGTAAGATAAAGAATTTTACGAAAACAGCCGAACAGTTAGGATATGCCCAGTCAAGCATAACTTCACAGATACAGCAGTTAGAGAAAGAACTGAATGTTAAACTGTTTGAACGTATGGGAAAAAGTATTTCCCTCACATCGGAGGGAAATGCCGTGCTCCCTTTGGTTTCCAACATCGTATCCTTATCTGAGGATGTGAAAAACCTGGTCACCCCTTCAGAAAAAAACCGAACCAAGATAACGGTCGGAGCAATAGAATCCTTATGCATCTACCGCCTTCCTGTAATCATTAAATCATTCCGGAAGCAGCATCCGAACGTGGATATCTTTCTTCATCTTCTAAGCACAACAGAGTTCCTTGCCCTGCTGTCCGAAAATGAAATCGATATTGCCTTTGCAATGGATACCATAACGCAATATGAAGGGTTTACATCGGTTTTTAATATGCCGGAGCCTGTTCTCTTTGCTGCACATCCCGACCACCGTCTGGCCCATAAAAAAGACATACTGCCGCAGGATTTCTATAGTGAGCCTTTCATTCTTACCCAGTACGGATGCTGTTACCGGGGTGCCTTTGAAAAAGATCTTATGTCCTGCAACATCGTTCCCAAAATAGTTCTGGAAACAGGAAGCATCCAGGCAATCAAACAAACAGCCATTAACGGACTTGGAATCTGTGTTCTGCCGGAAGTTGCAATCAAGGAAGAGATTAAGGACGGGAGGCTGGTGCCTCTGGATTATAAGCATGACTACCATATCACATCACAGCTTCTTTATCACAGGGATAAGTGGATATCTCCCGTGCTGTCCGCTTTCATTAAGGAAGCTTCCCGGCTATGGTTCGAATCAGATTAAACATTGCCCTTAGCCGCTGTAATGCCTGTTATTTTTCTCCGTTTCAAGTTCATGCGCTACCCATGTATTTTCCGTTAATCTTCTTTTTTTAGAAATGATATACCTGAATAAGTGATATATCATAACCGGTATTCCGATGATTCCGCCGATACCGATTTTAAAAATAATATACAGCTTATCACCTATAAAAGGTATTTTGGTGAATTGATCCCATTGAATCATCTTTAATCTGCTGAATCCCCACGGGATGCCAAAGCAGACATAAGAAACACCTATAAAAGAAATGATCCACTGCGTGGTATCCATTTTTTCGGAATAGGTACTGTTCTGTTCGATTATATGTGCCATCATTCCGGCGGTAAACAAAATACCTAACAGCAGCCTTGTCCATATGGGATGCTTAAAATAAAAACCAAAAATTACATCAAAAATCTTATCCACAAAATTCTTTAACATTTGTCATCCCACCCTTATCAAACAGTATTAATCTCTCTTTTTATGGAATTCCTTTAATTCCATATTAATAAATCTTGTTATCATCTCCCTGTACAACGCTTCCACCATGTCCGGGTCCGCGCCGTATTCCTCCGCCCTGCTTCTGACCTTTCCAATCACTGCCTCTACTCTGTCGGGAGCTTTTACACCGCCCTCATCCTTTTTAAAAGCGGATGCCTCGGCAACATAGCTTCCCCTTTCGGCAATCAGCCTGATTATCTCCGTATCGATTCTGTCAATATTTCCTCTTACCTCATCGAGACTGCTACATTTCATCGCATTCGTTCCTCCTGCTTCTCTTAATCTCAAGCTCTTCGGGCTTGGCTCCTATCGGGCATACCCTCAGACATATTTCGCATTTATATGTATATCCTTTTATTTCCCGGCCT
>JAEWSD010000262.1 GCA_023398615.1 Bacillota bacterium | reverse complement strand
ACAACATCCTTTGAGGCACTTACAATTGCTTATTGTTTATAAGAACTCAGGAAAACTTCGAATTTATCCATTGCTGTTTTTAATTCTTCAATTCTTGGCAGGTAAACAATTCTAAAGTGATCCGGCTGCTGCCAGTTGAAGCCGCCGCCGTGAACCAGAAGGACATGCTGTTCCCTCAGAAAATCAAGGACGAACTTTTCATCGTTATGTATATTGAACTTACCGGTGTCAATTTTAGGAAAGATATAGAAGGCTGCTTTGGGTTTGACCGCACTGATCCCCGGAATACTGTTCAGCCTGTCTGTGATGAATTCTCTTTGTTCAAAAAGCCTGCCACCCGGCAGCAGCAGCTCATCCGCACTCTGGTAACCGCCTAATGCGGTCTGGATAACACATTGTGCGGGAACATTGGAACAGAGCCTCATGGAGGAAAGCATGTTAAGTCCCTCAATATACCCTTTGGCCTTTGTTTTATCCCCGCACAGACACATCCAGCCAACCCGGAAGCCGGCTATCCGATGCGATTTTGACAGGCCGTTAAAGGTAACGACCATTAAATCCGGGGCCAGGGAGGCAATCGAGACATGTTCCAGGCCATCCATAACCAGGCGGTCATAGATTTCATCGGAGAAAATGATAAGGCCGTTCTGACGTGCAACTTCAACAATTTCTTCCAGTAACTCTTTCGGATACAATGCTCCGGTCGGGTTATTCGGATTGATGATAACGATACCCTTGGTGCGGCCGGTTATTTTTCTCTTTATATCCTCGATATCGGGAAACCATTCCGCTTCCTCGTCGCAGATATAGTGAACCGCCTTGCCGCCCGCAAGAGTGGCGGCCGCCGTCCATAAGGGATAATCCGGCGAAGGGATAAGGATTTCGTCACCGTCATTTAATAATCCTTGCATGGACATAACGATTAATTCACTGACACCGTTACCGGTATAGATATCGTTAATCCCCACATTCGGTATTTTTTTTGTCTGGCAATACTGCATAATGGCTTTTCTCGCCGGGAAAATCCCCTTGGAATCGGAGTAGCCCTGGGCATTGCGCAGATTGGAAATCATGTCGGCAATGATTTCATTGGGTGCGTCAAAGCCGAAAGGAGCCGGATTCCCGATATTTAACTTTAAAATATCGATTCCGTCTTCAATCATCCTGTTTGCTTCATCCACAACGGGACCTCGTACATCATAACAGACATTGTCCAGCTTACTTGATTTTTCAAATTTCTCCATACTTGCCTCCTATTATGAAAGAACAAAGAGTTTGCCTTGGCAAACTCTCGCGACGAGCGCGGCCGGCTTTGCCGGTAAACTTCCACATGTGTGAGTGCGCATCCATAGCGGAGCGCTTTTTATCGTATAGGATGAACTTCCTATACGATAAAAAACCCTAAACCGACTTTGTCGGTTTAGGGCGAATGATTCATCCGTGTTACCACCTAAATTCAGAGAAAACTCTGCACTCATTCAGTACGAAAATATATGTGTGAAACATATACCGGGATACTGTATCCATTGTAACGGTTGGATATCCGATGAAGCCTACTTAACATTCCGCGGTTCTGTTGTTCGGTTCATAGCTCGGAAACTGCTTCCATACAATCTTCACGGGGATTTGCACCGGCCATCCTCTCTCTGCGCTTAACATTGTATGTACTACTTTTCGTCATCGCTTATTGAAAAAAGGATATACCATGTCATGGAATTTGTCAATAGCTAAAATTTATTTTCATTTTCCGTATTTATTTCAACATTTCTGATTTTATACAATGCCTGCAGGTATTCCAGCAGAACAGATATATATTCCAGCGGCAGCTGGTTAACTGTTTTTTCTATGGATTTCATAGTTTGTAATTCCTGATGCTTACCAAATATGATATAATCTGCTGATATATTGAAATACCTGCATAGTTCACTTAATGTATCTACAGACATTCCTTTCTTCCCATTTTCCAGTTCCGAGATAAAATTTACCGAAACATTAAGAGCCTCTGAAAGTTCCGCTTGCGTATAATGATGTTCGAGTCTCAAGTCCCGAATTCGTTTTCCAATACCTTGCTTATCATTTATATCAATCGACAAATAAATCACCTCCTTATATACATACTATTCTAAAATTTACCTAATCATATAAGAATAAACTATAGTTGTATTTTATTCGCTGTTAGTTATATTTTATCTTGATTATTCTAAATACATGTAATAAAATAACATTAATGTATGCTATTATATATATTTTTTCATTATTACATTAAAAATATCAGGCAGGAGGATTTGAAAATGAAAAGTATTAAAACTAAAGTAATCGCGGCTATCAGCATTTTATTGATCTTTGCATGTACCGTACTGGGGATTTTGTCATATGTGATGGCATCTGACAGTTTAATGAACCAGGTGAAAAATGATTTACCAAAAATAGCGGAACTTGGCGCGGATAAAGTTGAGGAAAATCTGAAAAATCAATGGAATTCGCTTCAAACCCTAGCTGAAAATGAAAATATCCAAAACTGGACTACTTCGTGGGAAGGGTCATCAAAGTTACTGGCGGCTGAGATAAAACGCAGCGGCAGCCTGGACATGACTGTCATCGATACGGAGGGGAATTCCAAGTCTCCATTGGCTGAAACAGCCGTCAATGTAAAGGAAAACGAATATTTTAAAAAAGCACTGGCAGGGGAATGTGCCGTATCGGATCCAACCGTAAATAGTTCGGACGGCTCTTTAATTATAATATATGCAGTACCAATTAAACGGAATGATGCCATCGTCGGTGTATTAACATCGACCAGAGACGGTAATTGTTTAAGCGAATTATCAAATACCATTACTTATGCCGATACGGGAAAAGCGTTTATGATAAATTCCCAGGGTGTGACAGTTGCACATTCAGATATAGACCTTGTTATTAATATGGATAATGATTTCGAAAATTATAAAACAGATCCCGGATTGAAGGAGCTTGTTGATATAGAGAAGAAAATGACTCAGGGAGAGTCCGGTTATGGGGAATACACTTACAATAATGTAAGGAAATGTACGGGATATGCTTCGATAGCAGGAACTGCCTGGTCAATCGCTGTTACCGCGCCCAGAAGTGAAGTCTTAAATATACTGAAAACACTTATGTATTCTATCCTGATATTGACATTGATCATATTGGTGATAAGTATAATCGTGGGAATTACATTCAGCAAATTTCTTGTCAGACCTATCATTTCTCTTGCAAACTATCTGAAAGTGATAGCTACCGGTGATTTTACAGGCACCGTACCTGCCTTTGCCATAAAAATGAAGGATGAAATTGGAACTTTAGCAAATTCTGTCGGTACGATGCAGGATTCTATCAAAGAAATTATACAGGGAGTCCTTAAGGAGTCCCAAAATGTCTCCAAGCTTACCGTAATTGAAGAAAACTTAATAACGGAATTAACCTCTCAGGTTGAGGATGTTTCAGCCACAACCGAGGAATTATCGGCAGGGCTTGAAGAAACTTCTGCTTCAGTTCAGGAGATGACCGCAACTTCTTCAGAAATAGAAGCTGCTACGGAATCCATAGCGGAAAAGGCCAGTGAAGGTGCGTCTACTGCCAATGACATCAGTAAACGTGCGAGTGTCTTAAAAGAAAATGCCGTCATGTCACAGCAGAAAGCGTATGAAATATATAAAGATGCGGAAATCTCACTCAAAGATGCCATAGAAAAGTCAAAAGCAGTTGATCAGATTAATATCTTATCTGACTCAATACTTCAAATCACTTCACAGACCAATCTGCTGTCATTAAACGCCGCAATTGAAGCTGCACGTGCCGGAGAAGCCGGTAAGGGATTTGCTGTTGTTGCTGAAGAAATCCGGAAATTAGCGGAAGACTCAAAAAATACCGTTAATGAAATACAAAAAATAACACAGGTTGTATTATTGTCTGTTCAAAATCTATCGGAGAACTCTACCAAAATATTGGAATTTATGGATGGTAAAGTGTTAAAGGATTATGATTCCTTAGTTGATACGGGTGAGCAATATAACAATGATGCTAAGATTGTTAAAGATATCGTTACGGAATTAAGCGCAATATCGGAAGAACTGGCCGCATCTATCGAAAATATGACAAAATCCATTCATGAAGTTGCCGCCACTGCCGGAGAAGAGGCGGAAGGAACTTCACAAATTGCCGGCAGAGCGTCGGAAGCGTCGGAAAGAGCAAAAGAAGTGCTAGACTGTGCAAATAAAACGAAAGAAAGTACGATCAATTTAGTTAACCTGGTATCAAAAATTAAATTACAATAATTCTTTAATTTTGCTATTTACTTCATAAGAAAACTGCGCTATAATGACATTTGTAAGCTGTTAAGAAAATAACAAAGATTTTCTTACGGCAAACAATCACAATAAAAAGTAATCGTACTGAACATTAGGGTAAGCCCAAGTGATAAGGCGAGAGAATAGTTATGCAATCCATATTATCTTTATTATTGATAATACGGCTGACATGTCTTACTATCCCTGTGCCTTTTGGGCAAGGGATTTTTTTTGTCTGTTTAAGAAAGCGATAAGAAAGCGAGCTGAAACGATGCCAAACATAAAAACTTTGATTGACACCCTGGAGAAATACGGAACCTTATCCAAGGAAGAATACATAGAGCTTTTAACGGATTATTCCGAGGATGATGCGGAGTATCTCAAAAGCAAGGCCCGTAACGCTTCCGTCCGGTATTTTGAAAATAAAATCTATACGAGAGGCTTGATTGAATTCACGAACTTTTGTAAGTGTGACTGTTACTACTGCGGAATACGAAGAAGCAACCGCAGGGCAAGCCGTTACAGACTGGACAGGAAGGAAATCTTAAGCTGCTGTGAAAAGGGTCATGCGTTAGGATTCCGTACCTTTGTACTGCAGGGCGGAGAGGACGGAAGCTATTCGGACGAGGATATTGCGGATATTGTATCTTCAATTAAATCACTTTATCCGGATTGTGCGGTTACCTTATCCATCGGGGAAAAAAGCTATGACTCCTATCTTTTATACCATAAAGCGGGAGCGGACCGTTATCTGTTAAGACATGAGACGGCAAACGAGCAGCATTACCGTATGCTTCATCCGGACAGCCAGCGGCTGCAGGTGCGGAAGCAGTGCCTTTACCATTTAAAGGAGATCGGATATCAGGTCGGAACGGGTTTTATGGTAGGCTCTCCCTACCAGACGGCGGAAAACCTTGCGGAGGATTTGCTGTTCATAAAGGAATTGCAGCCCGCCATGATCGGAATAGGACCTTTCCTGCCGCATCACGATACCCCTTTTGCGGATAATGCACGGGGTTCCTACGAACTGACGCTGTTTCTGATCGGTGTTCTCAGGCTGATGATACCGAATGCTTTGATTCCTGCGACTACGGCGCTTGGCACCATTCATCCGTTAGGACGGGAGAACGGGGTTCTAT
>JAEWSD010000233.1 GCA_023398615.1 Bacillota bacterium | reverse complement strand
TCCTCCGAATTCCCTATACAATAAAAAAGCACTCTGTGCAGGGTGCGCACTCGCGCGTATGGAACTTTACCGGCAAAGCCGGCCGCGCTCGGCGCGAGAGTTTGCCCTTGGCAAACTCTTTCTTGTTGGAAGTTAGCTGCAAGCGGCTACGCGGCGGCACTTGTTCCCTAAATGACAATAAAATGGTAAGTACGGTACTGAAAAGACTTCACTTATTTTGGGGTATTAAACGGCAGATAGAAAAACAAGGTGAAGCTTCTATTTGCCGTTTCAATTTCCATTTGTCCCTGGTACCGCTCTGCAATTTCCCGTATGCTCCGAAGCCCATAGCCATGAAGAGCTTTGTCTGGTTTGCTGGTTACCGGGATATCTTGTTTCGGATTGGCTGTGCCATCGCCATTCCAGGGGTTGGAGATGCGGCAGGCCAGCAGGCCCTTCTCCGCCCGTGCCGTCAAAGTAATCTCCCTCTGTTCCTGCGGCAGCTTTCCGCAGGCTTCGATGGCGTTATCTAAAGCGTTTGCGAAGAGAGCGCACAGATCGGATTTTTCTATATTTCCTCCTTCGGGTACGGACAGGCTTTGCGACAATTTTACATTTGCCTGCTCCATCAATGTGGTTTTTACATTCATCACCGCGTTGATTACCTGATTTTCACAGTAGCTGATGCTGTTACGCATCACGGGAAGACGTATTAATTCTTCGATGTAACCGTTTTTCTCCTCCTCCGGTAAAGTCCTCAGAATCTGGAGATTGTTTGCCATATCGTGGCGCATGCGGCGTACCTCGAACTGCTGCTGCTCCAAAGCCTGATAGTAGGCACGGTTAACCTCGTACAGCTGTTCCTGCTGTTCCAGCTTTCGCTGGCGGGCAAGCACAGTCACCGTCCAGAGAAGACCTATGAAGGAGAGCAGGGCAATCAGCAGCAGCACGAAGCTTACGAGCATGCTCTTACCGGAACTGTCATAAGAGGGGGTATGCAGCAGCACCAGCGTTAACACGATCCCGAGCGGCGTGGCTGTAAGCAGAAGCAGCAGCCGCCACAGCGCCGGATTCAGTTCATAATCCCTTGGCGGCCCATAGCGCCTCATCAGCAAATAGAGCACAAGCCAGAAAAGCAGGCGGATAAGCAAATAGCTGTAGCTGTGGCCGTAGCTGTCCGCCAGTGCATTGAACGCAAAAGCGGTGCTTGCTACCATCAGGGCTACGGTAGTCTTATGTAATACGGAACCGTCACATCCCAAGTACACGGATATAAGAAAAATCAAAATTGTAGGCGGCAGGTTGGCGATATCTCCGATATAGATAATCATACCCGTAAGCAGCCAGCAGCCAATCATAAGAAGCACGCGCCGCCAGCGCTCCTGCCGCAGCGGGACCAAGGCCCGCAGCACTTTAGAGCAAAGATAGCCTATCAATACCTGAACCGGCAAGCCGGTGATCCAATAAAGAATTTCCTTCATGATTTGTACACCCCCAGCATAGCTTTAGCCAGCTTCGAGGAGGCTTCGCTCTTCATGGAGCGGCTCATCGGCAGTTCCCGTCCGTCAACAACAACCAAATTGTTTCGGATTTGCTCCACCGCGTCGACATTTACCAGGAACCGCTGATGAATGCGGATAAATCCGGAACCGATCTGATCCTGTACGCCATCCAGCTTTGCATAAAGAGAAATAGTCTTGTTCCGTGTCACTACAAACACCTTGCGCCGTTCGCTGTAACAGTAAAGGATATCTGTCAGGTACAGCCGGTAAACGCCGTCTGTGTTCTGAAAGGTGAACTGTTCTTTTTCGGTAACGGAAAGTGCATCTCGGACCCGGTGCAGCACGTCGCGCAGACGCGTTTCACAGGTGGGCTTTAACAGGTAGTCCAGCGCCTGAACCTGGTAACCGTCAAAGACGTAGTCCGGATATCCTGTGACAAAGACGATGATCAGGTTCCGGTCAAAATCACGTATCCGCCTTGCTGCCTCCATGCCGGATATACCCTCCATTTCAACGTCAAGGAACAGCAGATCGATCTCTCCGGGGTGCTGCTTCAGCCAGCGTACCGCGCCGGTGCCGGAGGAAAACTCATAGACCAATTTATCCGCAGCTTCATCTTCCGGCAATATCTTTTCCAGAGAAAACCGCAAAGAGTCCCTTGCCCGGCTCTCATCATCGCAAATAGCAATTCGCAACACCGGAGTCACCTCGCATTCATTTTAAAAGGATGGAGCTGTTTTTGAAACGGCCCCATCGTTCATTTTTTTATTATTATACCATATCCGTCCGATTTCTTGAACAGTCTGCGGTCTTTGTAATCTGCCAAACTTTACATCAGGGCGGCAGAATTTTTCATATTTGGCAAAGACATGACAAACTTGACATCGGCACCTCCGTTTATGACGGGGCTGGTTCCGCCGCTTTTTGGTTGTGCTATCTTAGAATCAAAACAACAGAAAAGAGGTAGTTATGATGCTATATGTTAAAAATCTTCACAAAACGTATCGGGTTGGAAAGTCTCAATATGAAGTGCTAAAAGGCGTCAACCTGAATATCACCCAGGGTGAGTTTGTGGCAGTTATGGGGCCCTCCGGCTCGGGTAAGACCACGCTTCTAAACTGTATTTCCTGCTATATCCCTTTTGAGGCAGGTCAAATTACCCTTGGCGGACAGGAGCTGTCCAATCTGACACAGGATGAGCTGGCGCGGGTTCGCAACAGGAAGCTGGGCTTTGTGTTTCAGGACTTCATGCTGCTGGACGGTCTTAGCGTTCAGGAAAACATACTGCTGCCCGCTATCATCGGCGGCACACTAAACAGTAAATCCGAACTTCGGGCGGATCAGCTGTGCGGAGTGTTTGGCATTAAGGATATACGGAATAAGTACCCCGCCGAGATCTCCGGCGGAGAAAAACAGCGGACAGCCGTGGCGCGGGCTCTGATCAACGAGCCCATGATTATTTTGGCCGATGAGCCGACCGGCAATCTGGATTCCAAATCCAGCCGCACAGTCATCAGCAGCTTCCTTTCCGCCAAGAAGGAGCTGGGTGCGACCATTTTCATGGTGACGCATGATTCCTTTGCCGCTTCCTTCTGTGATCGGGTTGTTATTATGAAAGACGGTGCCGTGGGCAAAAACCTGACACATACCCATTCGGAAAATGAATCACATGACCGGGCTGCTTTCCAGGATCAGCTTTTGGATGCCATCCGGGCGCTAAACAGCGGAGAGGGGGAGTAGGCCATGAATCTTGTAAAAGTTTATGCCAGGCTGCGCCATGAGAACCGGAAAAATTATTTTCTTCTTTTGGGCTGCTGTTTTTTCTCTGTTTTGCTCATCACTGCATATTTGACCATGATGCGTACCCCGACCGTACTGAATGTACTGCCGGAAGGCGGAGATTCCAGAAAGCAGGTTATGGCAATCTTCGTACTGGTAACGCTGGGCTGTGCCGCTTTTACCATCTATGCCTCCGGTCTCTTTTTTCGCTCAAAGTCGGGGGATACCGGCGTGTTTCTTGCCCTGGGCGCGTCGCGCAGGCAGATGAAGCGCCTTTTATACCGGGAGCTTGCGCTGATTGCTTTCGTTTCCTGCGGTGCGGGAACCTTGCTGGGCGCTCCTTTGGCCTGGGGCTTGTGGCAGCTCTTCCGTCTCCTGGTGGTGGATACCCGGGAAATGACCTTCCTTTTTGAACCTATGGCACTGCTGTTTGCGCTTTTCTTTTCCATATTTGTCATTTTGATGCTTTTTGGAATGGGAGCCCGGTTTATTCGTCGAACCAATATTATCGACATTGTCAATGAAGCACGGAAATCGGAACCAATCCGGGCAGTCCCGCGGTGGTACGGCTGGAGAGGTATTGGGCTGATGCTTCTGGGCGGAATACTGGGACGTGTCATGCCGGTTTTTTTCATTAGGGTGCTCCACTGGTATCCCCCGGAGTATTTTAGTATCATCTTTTACACACCGGTCTTTGCCGGCCTTTATATGGTGCTTCTCCACACGGTGGTAAACGGCTGGGGCCGAAGACATACACGCTTTAAAAATATCATTTCCATCAGTATGATGAAGTTTCAGGGCCGACAGACCGTGCGCAATATGCTGGTCATGACCGTTCTGCTGGCGGGAGCTTATTTTGCCATGTTTTATGCACCTATGCTGGGTACCGGCTCTATGCTGGGCTACGACAGACGGCCAACCGACTACGTCTTTCATTACCGCATGGACCAGAATATGATTGGAAGGGCCGATACGGAGGTGCTGGCTCAGGAGTACGGAGTCACCCTGAAAGCCTGGCGGGAAGGACAATGTGCCATTCTGGGTCAGGACGGCATGGAGTATATTGAGGAAGCAGGGGCTATTGGTGGTATTACCTGGCATCAGGAATACCGGGAGTTGCTGGGAGGCGACCGGTATATGCCGGAGAGCGTTTACAACCGCCTGACCGGAGACAGCGCCGATGTCCGGTCCGGTACTTTTCAGTCTGTCTCCGGTGCAGACGGCGAGGGAGAGGGTTATATGATATCGACGGATCAGACACTCCTGCACAACATGGTCACCGGAGAAAAGCTGACCACCGCTTTTGCGGGATATCTCCGCAACGACATGCTGGCTGCCGAGGTGCATGTGCTGGATGATGCCGATTATAACCGTATCACGGAGGGGTTAACCGATGAATGGCTGGAAAATTACATATTTTTCGATGATAGCGATACCGGTAATCTGTATAGCTTCTCCAAGGCTTTGTTTTATGCCATTGTGGACGGATCAGGAGCGGAGGTGGAGCAGGGGAAATACTGGGATCAGGTGGCGAAAAAGATTGCCCGCGATGCCGGGGAGCCATATGGATATGATAAAGAAACCATCCGGGAACATGGCTTTGCACCAATTTCCTACGATCAGCGGGACAGCTCCGAGTTCCGTTTGAGCTGGCTCTATATGCCCAAGTTCCGCGTTCTGGATAAGGCCGACTTTGTTCGAACCACGGCCGTATACCTCATGCTGTTCATCTTCATCGCCATTATCTGCTTTGCGGCGGTTATTGTGATCGCCTACACCCGCTGCCTTACCATCGCTCTGAACAACCGCCAGGTGTATGATGATCTGCGGCATCTTGGCGCAGACGGCAATTATCTGCGCCGCTCGGTGAGAGGTCAAGTAAGTCGTGTTTTTTTAGTACCTGCCCTGGTGGGAACTATCACCATGTTTGTACTGTATTCCGTAATTATTTTCTTCAATGACGGCGGCAAATTCACCGCCGGCGAGCTGGCAGGTATGGGCAACTGTACCTTATTGGTGGCAGCCTGCAGTATCCTGCTCTATGGGGTGTATTGGCTGACTTACAATAAGACCCTGCGCATTCTTGAAATAAAACGGCCATGAGAAACAAGCGCTCTTGCACACAAAATTTGCAATATTAACGCACACTGCTGCACGTTTTTTTCATTAGATGAAAGGTTTAAATGAGAAGATTAATTGAGAAAAATGTTGACATAGAGATAGCTCTATGGTTTATACTGCCTGGTATAGGCACTTGAATAATTTGTAAGAAGAAATGGAGATAATAGTTATGAATTACAGAAAGTTTGGGGAAACAGGCGTAAAGATATCGGCATTGGGCTTCGGCTGCATGAGGCTGCCGGAATATGAGAAAGACGGGCAGTGGTTTATTGATGAGGAAAAAGCGATTCCGATGCTTTTGCATGCTTACGAAAATGGTATCAACTATTTTGATACCGCACCGTACTATTGCCATTCAAACAGTGAAGCAACGGTCGGCAGGGCTTTTAAGGACATTCGCGATAAGGTAATGCTCTCCACGAAAATACCGCTGGAGGAATGTAAAACCTCAGAAGATTATCGCAAGGTTTTGCAGAAGAGCCTCACCAAAATGGGAATCGACTATATTGATTTCTATCATTTCTGGGGTATTAATAAGAAATCCTTTGAGGATATAATTCTTAAGCTGGATCTGCTTGAGGAAGCAAAGAAAGCCAAGGAAGACGGCCTGATCAGGCATATCTCATTTTCCTTCCATGATGATCCGAAGAATATCAGGTATATTATCGATAAGTCGGAGGAAAGAGGCATCCCTATGGAAACCATGCTCTGTCAGTACAATCTCCTTGACAGAAGCAACGAGGAAATGATGGCATATGCAAGCTCGAAGGGACTTGGCGTTGTGGCAATGGGTCCGGTAGGCGGCGGAAGGCTGGCCGCGCCGACCGATCTGTATAACAAGCTGACCGGTAAGCCTGCAATTGCTACCTACGAACTGGCTTTCAAATTCGCTTTGGGCAATCCAAGTTTAAGCTGTGCATTGTCAGGAATGCAGGATATGGATATGCTGAAGAAGAATCTGGTAATCGGCAGTGATGATACCATTCTTTCCGAGGAGGAATGGAAGCAGCTGGGAGATGCCGTGGAACAGCTCAAGAAGTTCAGTGAGCTTTACTGTACCGGCTGTGCATACTGTCAGCCATGTCCGGCCGGCATCGATATCCCTAAGATATTTAACCTGTATACGCATCATAACGTATATGGCCTTACCGAGCATGCCAGGGAGGAAATGGCGAAATATATAAAGGAAGACGGCAAAACGGTCAAGGATTGCAAAGATTGCGGCTTATGTGAGAAGAAATGTCCCCAGAAGCTTAAGATCCGTGAACAGTTAAAGCGGGTGGAAAAGGTTCTGGTAAACAGTTAAAAATATTTCATATAAGATATTAAATATAATTGCCTGCACCGGCAGGCAGATTGGAGCGCATATGAAGATTTTATTTATCGGTGGGACAGGTACCATAAGTACGGCCATATCGAAACAGTTAATCGAACGCGGGGATGAACTTTATCTGATCAACCGCGGCAACAGAAATAATATACTGCCTTCGGGAGCAAAGCAGCTGACCGTGGATATCAATAACGAGGAAGAGGCAGCAGGCTTGATATCAGACCTTAATTTTGATGCAGTGGCGGATTTTATTGCATTTGTACCTGAGCAGCTTCAAAGGGATTACCGCTTGTTTCACGGAAAAACGAAACAGTTTCTCTTTATCAGCTCAGCTTCCGCTTATCAGAAGCCTTTGTCACACTACCGTATTACCGAAGGGACACCGCTGGCGAATCCCTATTGGGAGTATTCACGCAATAAAATTGCCTGTGAGGATTATTTGATGCGGATGTACCGTGAAAATGGTTTTCCGGTAACCATCGTCAGGCCGAGCCATACCTATGATGAAAGGTCCATTCCGCTAGGCGTTCATGGTGCGAAAGGAAGCTGGCAGGTTGCAAAACGTATGCTTTCCGGCAAGAAGGTAATCATACATGGTGACGGAACATCGCTTTGGACGATGACACATAACAGTGATTTTGCAAAGGGCTTTATCGGTCTTCTCGGAAATCTCCACGCAATCGGTGAAGCCGTTCAGATCACCTCGGACGAATCGCTTACATGGAATCAGATATACCAGTCGATTGCAGATGCGTTAGGGGTTAAACTGAATGCAATGCACATTTCTTCCGAGATTCTGGCCGCCTGCAGTAATCTGGACTTTGAGGGCTCCCTGATCGGTGACAAGGCAAATTCGGTAGTATTTGACAATACCAAGCTAAAGACACTTGTACCCGGTTTTACCGCCGTAAAAAGATTCGATCAGGGCGTAAAGGAAACCATTGATTATGTGCTGGCGCATCCTGAGTTACAGGTCGAAGACAAGGAATTTGACGACTGGTGCGACAGTATGATTGCAGCAGTGCAAAAAGCAGTGAAGGAAGTAAAATAGCCGCAGATAGGAGTTTACTATGGATTTTATAAAAGGCATCACCTTTGGGCCGTTTGCACACAGGGGCAGTTTCCGGACCGCCGCTTCAAGGGAGAGCCTGAGGAACATGAAAGAGAGGACAGGCGCGGATTTCGTCATATTCGTACCTGCCGGACTTCAGGACACCGCCCAGTCGGAACAGATTAATTACGGTTCGGAGGGTACTCTTGGCGATGACGAACTCATTGAAATGATTCAATATGCCGGACAGAACGGATTAAGGACGGCGCTTAAGCCCACCGTCAATTGTAAGAACGGAACCTGGAGGGCGCATATCAGCTTTTTCGATAAGGATGTCCCGTGCGAGCCGAAGTGGAGCAGTTGGTTCCGGTCCTATACGGACTTTCAGCTGCATTATGCAAAAATCGCACAGGAAACGGGTTGTGAGATGTTTATAGCGGGCTGCGAGATGGTGATGACACAGCACAGGGAAGAGGAATGGAGAAGGCTGATTTCAGATATCAAATCGGTATACGGAGGATTGGTTTCTTACAATACCGACAAATATCAGGAGGATACCGTAAACTGGTGGGATTGTGTCGATGTGATATCTTCAAGCGGGTATTATCCGCTTACCGATTGGGATAAGGAGCTTGACCGTATCGAGGCAGTGGTTAAGAGGTTTAAGAAGCCCTTTTTCTTTGCGGAGGCAGGCTGTATGTCTGCGGCAGGCTCCTCAAAGGTGCCGAATGACTGGAGCTGCCGCGGTGAAGTAAGCCCGGAAGAACAGGCAGACTGGTACCGGGAAATGTTTGAAAAGACTTCGAAACGTGACTGGGTATCCGGGTTTGGAATCTGGGACTGGGCATGGAAGCAATATCATATAGACGACGCGGATAAGAATAACGGATACGATATCTTTGGCAAACCGGCGGAAGCCGTAGTCAGAGAGTACTATAAAAGCCGTTGATTTCAGCCGGATTGTGCTTCGGGACGGCAAATGCTACCCTGCGACAGTATCATCGCGGGAAAGCATTTGCCGTCCCGAAAGTACATTTTTTCAGCACTCTATGGTAGACCGGCATATCTTCGGCAGCTGCGGATACAACCTCAAGCCTTCCGGAATGGATCATTTCTTCTATACGGAATGCGACCCAGGAATCACCAATTCCAAGCCGGTACTTACCAAGCACCCGTCCGATAATCATTGCTTCCTGAAATTCTTCGCCTTCCGCTGCGATTTCACGAAGGATAAAGTCATCATAGAGTTTTTCTGACACACTAACCAACTGTCCGTTCAGCATGGCCCGCAAAGGTGCGTTTTCTTCTTGAAGCTCCTGCCAATGCGATGCACAGCTTTGTTTAAATACCGGCGTCACTGGTTTTTGCATGGGAAGATAACGATACCATTCGTCGGGAGATACCTCACCCCAGCTGTTTTTCCGTATGATATTTCCTTTTTCGTCAGCTTCCCATTCCGGGAGCTTGACAACAGAAACCTGTTCGCTATGCACCTTCCACTGATCTAACTGTTCCATGAACCAATAAAGTCCGCACATCTCATCAGGCTGATTACTGTACCAGATTCGGAGGAATTCTCCCGCTGCCGCACGTTCCCGGACTGTTGTAAGATTTTCATTTAACCTTTTAAATATTTCCTGAGCCGCATAAAGCCCCTCGTTATTCGGATAAACGCCGTACAAGTGTTCCAAGGTCTGTTTTCGCTTGATACCGGGCTTATTCTCCGAAATATCTCCAACGCTCAGTACCAAATTGAATCCATAGATGTCTGCCGAATTTCCACCCAAGGGCGTAGCGTTTTCCCACGCCAGGCGCGCCTTTTGCTCTGCTTCCTGCCTGGCGGCTTCAACTTCTTCTTTGGTTGGCTTGCTTCCATCCGCATGACTAATTATAACGCCGATAGACCCTCCTTGATATTTCCCTTTGCCGTAGTGCTGCGCTACTTTAAGGCTTCCGCAAGCACTGTCGCCGAATAAGATCTCAATCATAATAACGATTCTCCAAGTCCCGGATTTACCATCCGCAAGATTATATAAATTTCATCTCTTCCCGCAAAGCTCACCCTTGCAAGAGATTTTTTCCATATCCAGTATAACATAGTCCATCCTGTTTTTCTATGCCTTTCCGGCAGTATCGTACCAAAAGCAGGGCGAGGAAAAGCCGTAGGACTTCGAAATCCTACGGCTTTTTTCAAAAGATAAAAGAATTCCATTAAAAAGGGCTGATAACGAGCGGCTGGATCTGTTTTCCTTCCAGGGCGCTTTCAATCGTAAGCGTAAGCAGATTTGTATGGGCTATGAGTGAATTTGGCTTTTTTGTCGGATTGTCCTGTCCGAAGGGTACAAAATATATATTTTTCGTATTCAAAAGTGTTCCGATATTTTTTAAATTTATTCCCAGCGCATCATTTGAGGATATGGATATCACCAATGGTTTGCCGTTTCTGAGGTGTGCCTTTGCCGCCATAAGGACCGGGGTATCCGTGATTCCGTTTGCAAGCTTTGCTACGGTATTGCCGGTACAGGGGATGATAACAAGAATATCCAGATAAGCTTGCGGACCTATCGGTTCTGCTGCTTCTATGGTTGTAATGGGATCATTTCCCGTTAAATATTTCATTTTATGAAGAAAGTCTTCCGCTTTTCCGAAACGGCTGTCAATTGTCTGGGAAGCGATGGAAAATATAGGATATATGGTGGCGTTGTCCTCTGCCAGACGTTCTATCTCCTGAAATACTTTATCATAGGTGCAGAAGGAACCGGTCAGTGCAATACCGATCTTTTTATTATTAAGAGACATAATAGCACTTCTTTCCTGCATTTGATAAAACGTGGTTAACTAAAAAGGTTGCCGAAGATTTTGGGGCAAATTTACCCGGAAGGCCAAGGCATAGTTTGCAATTCTTTTTATATTCCTTTGCAATGGGGTAATCCACTCCGCCCGGCGCGGACGCGATGTCTATGATCACAACATCCGGTTTTGTCAGTGCGAGCAGTTCTTTTGTCAGTATCAGTGCGGGAACCGTATTAAAAATATAATCGTATTGATGAATGTTTGCCTTAAGTTCAGATATCTTCATTGTGCCAAAGGCTGCGGCATATGCATCTGCTAAAGCATTTGAAGATCTTGCGGCAATGTCAATACGATTACATAAGCCTTTTAGTTTTTCCGCTAAAGTTCTTGCACATCTTCCGTATCCAATAATCAGACAGGAACTGCCGTGAAGATTCGTGGTACTGTTATTGATAGCCTCAGCAATGGCGCCTTCGGCAGTTGCTATGGTATTGTATATGATAACTTCTTCATTCTCCATGAAATCCTGATAAAAGATATTATTTATTTTACAGTAATCTATGATTTCCTTCGTCAGGCATCCGCCATACAACTTATGGATCGGAGTAAGAAAGCTTAAAAGCTGGCCTATCGTTAAATCAGGACCGGGTTCCTGTGCCGTTATGCCGTATCCGTCTTTGGATATGGGAATCGGAGTCATAATGATCTGACTGGAATCTATAGCTTCCGATAAGGATGCGGCACGGTAACACGACGGATTTAAGAGGGAATCTTTCAGTCCATAAACTATGACAGATAAATCACGTACAATTAATTCATTTGCCATATAGATTTGCCTCATATCGCCACCAATAATAGCAAAATCATAATACGGATGGAACATAAGCAGCCTCCTATATAAAATCGAATAGACTATTGGATGATTACAATATATGGATTTTGATGGAAAAGGTTACTGACTTACATCCAGGGATAAGGATAAACGAAATTTTAAAAACGATAAGAATAGTAGTTTACAATTAAAACATACTATGTTATGATAGTAAACGTATCTAAAACAGCCGATACTCAGGAACAGGACGCTCCGACCGTTGTCTTAGTATCCGGCGATTATCAATTAGGAGGAATTATCATGATTAGTAAAGAAAAGAAACAGGAAATTATAGCGGCTTACGGAAGAACACCGGAGGATACCGGTTCACCGGAAGTGCAGATTGCGCTCTTATCGGCAAGGATCAATGAATTAACAGAGCATCTAAAGGTTAACAAAAAAGATCATCACTCCAGAAGAGGTCTTCTTCAAATGGTAGGTCAGAGAAGAGGATTACTTGAATACTTAAAGAAAACAAATATTGAAGGTTACCGTACCTTGATCGAGCGTTTGGGTTTGAGAAAATAAAGAAACAGACTTTAAGATTTAAGTTAAACTTGCTGCATATGCAGCATACATATAATAGACAGTTCGGTATATTCTATGTATAAATGAAGAGTGGATTTTTATCCGCTCTTTTCTTTTTCTACGTTTTTTCGGGTTTTGTGCATATAGAAGGGGGTTATTATGAGTTTAATGAATCGAATGAAAATAGTGTGGGCGGATAAACCGTTCATCAGGAGGACTGCCGCCATTGCGATGCCGATTGCCTTGCAGAATCTTTTGAATACCGCACTGAATTTTGTGGATACCCTGATGATCGGACGGTTGGGAGAAAGCTCGATCGCTGCGGTCGGGTTGGCTAATAAAGTGTTTTTTGTATTCACACTTTTTGTATTCGGTATCGTGAGCGGTTCCGGAGTATTAACGGCACAGTATTGGGGGAGAAGAGACGTCCCGAATATACGCAGGGTATTGGGAATTTCACTGGTTTTAAGCCTGTTTGCGGCGTTCCTGTTTTTAATACCCAGTGTTTTGAGTCCTGAGTTCGTCATGAGAATATTTACGACTGAGGCGGATACCATTGCAATCGGTGCGGAATATCTCATCATAGTGGCGGTCAGCTATCCCTTCACTGCGGTAACGACTGCATATGTCGCCCTGCTCAGGGGAGTGAACAGGGTGAAGGCCCCTGTTGTCATAACTACAATAGCAATACTTGTCAATGTTGTGTTTAATTATCTCCTTATCTTCGGAAAATTCGGATTTCCGGAATTGGGAGTGGCCGGTGCGGCTATTGCGACATTAATTGCCAGAATCGTGGAATGTTCCTCACTTCTTGTGCTGGTATATTTCAGTAAGAGTCCGGCGGCTGCAAAACTGAAGGAATTGTTTGACTTTAACAAAGCCTTCCTGGATAAATACTTTAGAACGGTTACTCCGGTTATTGCAAATGAATTCATGTGGGGACTGGGCGTTACCTTATATTCGCTGGCATACGGAAGAATGGGCAAGGCGGCGGTCGCGGCCATTACCATTACGCAGACGGTAGAGCAGATTATGACGGTGCTTTTCATGGGGATCAGTAACGCTACGGCGGTTATTCTGGGTAATGAGATGGGAGCGGGGCATCTAAAGGACGCGGAAGACCATGCGAAAAGCCTGATATTAATACAAATGCTGCTGACAATGCTTATGGCGGTGATCGGATTCTTTGCCCGCGACGGAATCATAATGATGTTTGCCGTATCGCCGCAGGTTGCGCATGATTTTAAATTGTGTTTACTTGCGTTTATCCTGTACATGCCGTTTAAAATGTTTAATTTCATTAACGTGGTGGGAATATTAAGAAGCGGGGGCGATACCAAGGCCTGCCTGTTTCTGGATTGTACCGGAGTTTGGTTTATCGGGATACCGATGGCGTTTATCGGCGGCCTGTTCCTGCATTTTCCGATTTACATCGTGTATGCAATGGTAATGATTGAAGAAATATATAAGTTTACTCTGGGGCTTATCCGTTACCGGCAAAAGAAATGGCTGCGTAACATCGTGTCCGATGTGATGGTTTCATAACAGTTTATACAAAAAATTGATAGAAAAATTTAGTAGTAATTTGATACTAAAAGTGTTATAATAATAGGAACAGGGTCATTTTCCCTGTTTCTATTATTGTTTATGTTGGAGATAATCCCCGAGACTTCTGAAAAGGTTATCGAGCGGGAGCGCAGAAAGCTTGCTTCCTTTACATGTCCTGCTTATCCGGCGGGGCTTCGGTAGATTTTTCAGTAGTTTCGGTATCTCCAACCAAAATTAACTTTCAAAGGAGTGCAACTATGTACAAAAGTTTTTCCATGGAACTTGCCGGAAGGACTCTGACCGTTGATATCGGCAGAGTTGCGGCACAAGCTAACGGAGCGGCATTTATGCATTATGGTGATACCATTGTATTATCGACGGCAACCGCATCTGAAAAACCGAGGGAAGGCATCGATTTCTTCCCGTTAAGTGTTGAATATGAAGAGAAGCTGTATGCTGTCGGCAAAATACCGGGAGGCTTCATTAAAAGGGAAGGCAAGGCATCCGAGAATGCCATACTTACCTCGCGTGTTATTGACCGTCCTATGAGACCGCTGTTCCCGAAAGATTACAGAAATGATGTTACTTTGAATAATCTGGTTATGTGTGTTGACCAGGATTGCAGCCCGGAGCTTACGGCTATGTTGGGATCTGCGATTGCAACGGCAATTTCCGATATCCCCTTTGACGGTCCTACCTCTTCGACGATGGTGGGTATGGTAGACGGAGAGCTTGTTTTTAATCCTACCAGTTCCCAAAGAGATCAGTCCGCCTTAAGTCTTACGGTGGCTTCCACCAGGGATAAGGTTATTATGATTGAAGCCGGCGCTGATGAAATTCCGGAAGATAAGATGATCGAGGCTATCTTTGCCGCTCATGAATTGAATAAAAAGGTGATTGAATTTATTGATAAGATTGTGGCGGAATGCGGCAAGCCAAAGCATGACTATATAAAGTGCGATACGCCGGCGGAGCTTTGGGACGATATGGTTTCCTTTGTAACACCCGATGACATGGAGAAAGCGGTATTTACCGACGAGAAACAGGTCAGGGAAGCAAATATCAGGGAGATCAAGGATAAACTGGCTGCGCGTTATGAGGAGACGAATCCGGACTGGATCCCGTTGATCGATGAAGCAGTGTATAAATACCAGAAGAAGACCGTCCGCAAGATGATTTTAAAGGATCACAAGCGTCCGGACGGAAGAGAGATTACGCAGATCAGGCGGTTGGCAGCGGAAATCGACCTGTTACCGAGGACACATGGCTCCGCAATGTTTACCCGCGGTCAGACACAGGTACTTACGGTAACTACTTTAGGCGCGCTGGCTGAAATTCAGAGGCTGGACGGACTGGATGAGAACGAAACCTCCAAACGATACATGCATCATTATAATTTCCCTTCCTACTCCGTTGGTGAGACGAAGCCGTCAAGAGGCCCGGGCAGACGTGAAATCGGTCACGGTGCATTGGCGGAACGGGCTTTGATTCCTGTCCTTCCTACGGAGGATGAATTCCCGTATGCAATCCGTACGGTATCGGAGGTGCTGGAATCCAACGGTTCCACTTCACAAGGCAGTATCTGTGCATCCACCTTATCCTTAATGGCTGCAGGTGTTCCTATCAAGAGCATGGTAGCGGGTATCTCGGTCGGACTTGTTACCGGAGAGACCGATGACGACTATATCATACTGACCGATATCCAGGGACTCGAAGACTTCTTCGGTGATATGGACTTTAAGGTGGCAGGTACCCATAAGGGTATCACTGCGATCCAAATGGATATCAAGATCCACGGTTTGACCAGGGAAATCATCGAACAGGCAATCCACAGGACAAAAGAAGCAAGAACCTATATCCTGGATGATATCATGTCTCCGTGCATTGCACAGCCGCGTGCGGAGGTTGGCCCGTATTCTCCTAAGATTGTTCAGATTAAGATTGACCCTACAAAGATCGGTGATGTTGTCGGACAAAGAGGTAAAACCATTAATGCGATTATCGAGCAGACCGGCGTTAAGAT
>JAEWSD010000229.1 GCA_023398615.1 Bacillota bacterium | reverse complement strand
GCAGGGTAAATAAGTTTCATATATATGCCTCCTTATGCAGGGTTATTTAAGCCCTGCTTGCTTTAATATTGCTTTAATTGTATCGGGATGAATATCCCCGGAATGTTGAGGTATCGTTACTTTACCGAGTTTTGTTGGGTGTTTATAATGATTATGTGACCCTTTTTGATTTTTAAAATACCAACCATCATCCAATATTATTCTTTCGATTTCTTTAAATTTCATTCATTTGTGTACCTCCTATGTTTATATTATACACACTATGCGCATAAATATCAATAAGAAAATACGAATCATATGTATTATTAATAAAGATTTTTTACATGTTATGTCAATGTTTTGCTTAACCATTTACTGACAATTAAATGACATAATTTACCTTTATTCTTTGAGGGTGTATATAGAAAATAAAAATCACTGGGGGAGGATGTTATTTTGAAATCAGAAGAATTATTTTTATCAACAGATGGCTGTAAGAAACAGAGGTTTTGGATTTTTTTAGTGCTGATAATGGTTATAACCGGGGCAATCGGTTTTAAAACTGGTCATGCGGCAGAATCGGACGGGTTTACCATTGTAAATGGTGTATTGGTAGACTACACCGGCAGCGGGAGTACCGTAACGCTTCCGGAAACGGTGACTACGATAGGAGAGAGTGCTTTTTACTATTGTAACAGCATTGAAAAAGTGATTATACCATCCGGCCTTACTTCAATAAAAAGTGCAGCATTTGACGGTTGTGTTAATCTAAAGGAAATCACGATTCCAAAAAGTGTTACTGAGATTGCAGGTGATGCTTTCGATGGGACACCCTGGTTGACAGATCAGTGGAAGAATCATGATTTTGTTATTGCGGGTGATGGAATATTACTTTGCTATGCGGGCAACGAAACGGTTATCACTATCCCTGATAAGGTAAAGAAAATCGGCGCGAATGCTTTCACAGCTCCGCCTTTTTTGTATTATACTGAGACGGAACCGGTTTATCCAAGGATTGAAAAGGTTACAATACCAAACGGGGTAATTGAAATTGGAGATTGTGCTTTTGCTGGATGTACTGGCTTAGAGACTATTAGCATTCCGAAAACAGTTGCACATATCGGGGCGAATGCATTCCAATCAACGAAATGGCTGAAGAATAATAAGTCGAAGATGATTATTGTAGGAGACGGCGTTTTATATAAGTATCAGGGAAAGGATAAAAAGGTTGCAATTCCTTCCTCTGTTAAATCGATAAGCAATGCCTTTGGGTTTAACAAAACCTTAACTGCCGTTACCGGCGGAAAAAATGTCACTTATATTGGCTCGAGCGCCTTTGAGGAATGCACTTCCTTAGAGAGTTTGCCGATCTTTAACAGATTAGAATATATTGGATCAAATGCATTTAGCTTCTGCGTTAATTTAAAAACCTTTGCTTTTCCTAAAACAATAAACTACATTGGAAGAGATGCTTTTGGAGGCTGCAGGCAATTGCAAAGCATTACTTTTGATAAGCAGGCACGGATTCCTTCACTTGAAGTCAATGTGTTCGCCGGCTGCGAACAGTTAAGCAGTATAACCATTCCAAATTCCGTTAATGAAATTAAATCAAATGTATTTAACTCGTGTACCAAATTAAAGCATGTTACATTACCGGATAGCTTAAAGTATATTGATTCCTTTGCTTTTTATAAATGCGGCAGCTTATCGGAAATATTATTACCGGAGTCATTGATTTATATCGGTAAACAAGCATTTTATGAATGTAAGAGCTTAGAAAAAATAAGGATTCCTGATAAGGTGAAATTTGATCAAAGATCAGAAGAATTTCAAGAAGTCCAAGAGTCTGCCGGGATCTTTACCGCATGCAGTAAACTCAAAGAAGTTACCCTTCCTGACGAGTTAACGGAGATTCCTGATTATGCTTTTTCAGGCTGCACGAGTCTTATTGAAATTACGATTCCTGAGTCGGTTACTTCAATTGGGGCGTCAGCTTTTGAAGGGGCAAACAATCTTGAAAAAATTAATTACGACGGTATATTAAGCTTACTGGGCGGGAATGCATTTAAAGATACAAAGTGGTTTAATAACAGTTCGGGAGATTTCGTTCTATACCAGGATTTTTTGCTTACTTATAAGGGAAAAGAGACATTTGTTACAATACCGGATGAGGTAAAGCATATTTGCGACGATGCATTTAAGGATAATAAGTCGGTTCAGACAGTTAAACTTCCGGATACGGCGGAAACAATAGGGAATTCGGCATTTTCCGATTGCAGTAACTTGAAATCGGTAACCTTTCCTGCTGGTATTAAGTCACTTGGAAACAGGACTTTTTTAAATTGTGTCAGTCTTGAAAAGATTACTATTCCCGGCAAGGTACAGGCAATCGGAGACAGTGTATTTTCTAATTGCAGTAATCTGAAAACGGTAACCATTTCCGGAAATATTGAATCTGTCGGAGACTCAGCTTTTGCAGGCTGCAACAATATTGAAAGTATTCTTTTAGAAGAAGGAGTACAACATTTAAAAGATAGCTGCTTTGAAGGGTGTGAAAAATTAAAATCGATCACCTTTCCAAATACTTTAATCAGTATCGGAGGAGGAGCTTTTGCGCATTGCCTAGAACTGGTCACGGTGAATTTTACAAAAAATAAGGTAGACTATGGCCCGGCCATATTCGAAGATACAAAGCTTTATAATGAAAAGAAGGAAGACTTTATTATTGCGGGTGATGGGACACTTCTAAGGTATTTGGGAAGCAGTTCGGAAGTAACTGTCCCGGATACGGTTACGGCCGTCAATGATTTCGCATTTTCAAGCTGCAGTACGAATACGGTAAAAGTAATTGTTCCCGGTAATGTAAAGGAAATCTTAAGTAATGCATTCAGGAATGCCCCCATTGAAACGGTGATTTTGAAAGAAGGAGTAACAACCATAGGTGATATGGCATTCAGGAACGGTTATCCCGGCTTTAAAAACATAACGGTTCCGGACAGCGTGATATCAATAGGGAATAATGTATTTGATATAGATGCCGGTTGGGAATCATTTGTACCTGTTATTACCTGCAGGAAAGATTCCGTAGCATATAAATATGCAATGGAATGGGGCTTGGAGATCATTTTAATGGATTAATCCTGCTCTATAGAAGGGTATTATATAGAAAATAAAATTACAGGGGAGATGTTACTTTGAAATTAAGAAAATTATTATCAGCAGCTGGCTGCAAGAGTCAGAAATTTTGGCTTTTTTTATTACTGATAATTGCTGTCGCCGGGGCATTCAGTCTAAAAACCGGCCATGAGGCGGAGACGGACGAATTTTCAATTGAGAACGACATATTACTGGTGAAGAATACCAGTAATCTAAAAACCGGTCATGAGGCAGAAATGGATGAGTTCTCCATTGTAAACGGTGTATTGGTGAAGTACACCGGCAGCGGGAGCGCCGTAACGATTCCGAATACGGTAACTACAATAGGATTTAACGCTTTTTCTTATTGTAACAGTATTAAAAAAGTGATTATTCCATCCGGTGTTACTT
>JAEWSD010000006.1 GCA_023398615.1 Bacillota bacterium | reverse complement strand
CGGAGAATCCTGTTCCTTCGCTTCATACTATTTAATTCTTCCCTTCAAGGCCAGGTATTGGTCAAAGATCAGTCTGCTTACCCTGGAGCTGAATACCGTTGCCTGGTGATCCGGGTAATAGATCGGGTCCGTAAAATTCTTGTTAAACAGTACAATGACATACTTCCCGTATGGCGTCGATACGATTCCGCCGTCATTCCTGCATGCGTCCATGCTTCCGCTCTTTGAAGCGACATAGATGAGTTCCTCCTCGCCGGTATCCTCACTGTCCAGAAAATACTGCGGGAAGCCCTTCGTTATTGCCGCATTATAATGCTGCTTTCTGAATATTTCAAGCATTTCCTCCGATGCTCCGGCGCTTACCAACTCTTCCTGGCACAGCAGCTCGAAGAATCTGCCGTAATCCCCCGGCGTAGTCGTACCCAGTCTGTCGTACTCGGTAAAATTGATCCTGTTATGCAGTCTGGTATCCTTAAAGCCATGAGATTGAATGAAAGCATTGATCGTATCCAATCCCAGGTAGTCAATCATCATATTTGTAGCAATATTGTCACTTACAATAATCATTAAGGTTGCGGTATTCTTAACCGTCAGCTCTACCCCATAGTCCAGACTTTTCAGAACCCCGCTGCCTTCCGTCTCGTTCTCCTTCGTATATTTCAGCATATCGTCCAGCCTTTTACGGCCCTTTGCAACTTCTTCATACAGGGCCCCCAGGATATATGTCTTAATCGTACTGGCGGTTTCATATTTCTCGTCAATATTGATCTCCACCTTATTGCCTTTAAAATCATTCACATAAATTCCCATAGTGCCGTTATAGCTTGCAAGCTCGGCCCGTATTCTTTCTTCCAGTGTAATCTCCCTCATATATAGTTACCCTCAGGTATTGCCAGAGTTTTGCAAATACCTGATTACCTTTCGTAATACACCTAATTATTTTAATACATCCCGGTAAAGACGCAGTACATTTTTATAAAAGATTGCCTCTATCTCATGCTGCTTCATTCCCGCATCCGATAACGCCCCGGCAAGCAAGGGAAGACAGGACGCATCCGGCAGCTCCTTATGGGTCGGAATACCGTCAAAATCCGAGCCTAAACCAATACACTCATATCCGCCCACCGAAACCGTATGCTTAATCGTATGTACAATCGAAGCAATCGTTCCCTCGACCTCCGATTCCTCCTTCGTATCGTCAAGAAATGACGGGCAGTAATTCACGCCCATTACCCCGCCCCTCTCGGCAAGACGGCGGATCATATCATCCGACAGATTCCTTGAATGACAGCAGGCACCCCTGGCATTCGAATGACTGGCCGCAAAAGGTCTAGTCGTATGGTGAAGCACCTGGTAGAATCCCGCATCCGACAGGTGAGACACATCGATAATCATCCCCAGCTCCTCCATCTCCTGCAGGAATTCCAATCCGAATTCCGTCAATCCATTTACGCAATCAGGCCTCTTAAAATCCGGTTTTTCCCCTTCGACCAGGGTAAAATTCGGGTATCCGATGCCGTTTGCATAGTTCCAGGTCAAGGTAAGCATACGTACGCCGAGCCGGTAGAAATCCCTCAGGTTTGCCAGGCTGCCTTCGGCAGTGCCGCCTTCCTCGATGGTCAGCATGCCGGACAGCTTTCCTTCGGCCTGATTTTTCAGGATGTCCTCATAATTTAAGGCAAGCCCGATTTTATCCTTATTCCGTTCCATTTCTTTATAGTAAAAGTCGATCAATTCGAGGCAATATTCCAGGGGATTCTCGTGCTTTTTAAGATTTACGAAGATTGCAAAGTTTTGAACGAGATAATCCCCCTTTATCATTTTCGCAATATCCACATGCAATCCGTTTACGGCAAGGCCGTAATCCCTGCCTGCCTTCCGGGCATCATACAGCTCCGATATCGTATCACAATGCATATCCGCCACTTTCATGCCATTCTCCTGTCCTGTGCCGCAAGCTGCCGCACTTAAAATATACTTCCCACCGCTCTCAATTTGGAGGGCAAATCCTCCCGGTAATCGGCGGCCTTCGGGTCCAGGCTGTTGATTACCACCCCGTCACTCCCGTTCTTACCGGTCGAATGTACATACCTGCAATTACCGATATACATGGCAACATGCCCCGGGAAGAACAGCAAATCACACGGCTTAATCTGCTCATAGGCGATCTCATGAATCGGAAAGCCTTCCATTATCTTTGCATCCCGGTATATGGTTACACCATTTAACATATAGGCCGCGGAGCACAATCCCGAACAGTCGATGCCAAAGGGACTTCTGCCTCCCCAGCGATACTGCGTACCCATGTATAAAAGCGCGGTATTTACAATATTCCTCCGCAACTTCTTCTCATCCTTAAGCGACCATCCCGTAATATATTCCCCGAGTGACTTCTCCTTAATGTAGCCCTGCCTGCCGTCGCAAAGCCCGGCCTTCACCCAGCCGTCCTGATCCGCTTTCTCAAGCACGGAGATAACGGCGCCCCTGGACAGGGTGATCATATGGATGCCCTGTACCTTAGGCATGGTAAGTACATCCGCGCAGGAACGAAGAACCACCTGCTTATCGGCTTTTTCCCAGGCCTTCACCCGCACGTCATCGATCAAAAGCTCCGAGGAATGTACGTATCCGGTGTAGCGGTAGCTGGTTTTGACAAGGTACCAGTCCCGAACCGGCTCCTCGAGTATCTCCACAGTCATGCCATAGAAATCCTCATCCGCAAGTTCACTTTCCCTGGAAGGTTCCTTTCTAAGAGAAGCAATCGTTTTATTTACTAAAGCGAATCCCATAATTCACTCCTTTATTTGTTATCCTTATAATATTCATAAACCAATGCGGATATTCTCCCGATCCACCTTGCGGCATATCCGTCATCCGGCGCACCGGCCACGAAAGCAGCAAAATAATAGCTCGTGTTCTTCAGATAGAATATCCCGGCATCATGCTTCAGACGATCTAAGGCACCGGTCTTGTGCGCCGCTTCTACCTCATCACCGATATAACGCATTGCAAGCTTTTTATGCCGCTGCCTTTTCAGTACGGAAAGCGCATAGTCGCAAAGCCCGGGAGTTAATATAGAGCGGTTATGCAAGGCGCAAAACAGCAGCTCCATATCCTTAACGGACGTATAATTATTTCTCCCGGCTTCAACGGCCTTGTAATCCAGCATCTTCCGTTCCAGCCTTGTAGCGTTTAAGGAATAACGGCGGCAGAAATCATTGATCCTGTCCGGAGTAAGTATATCGATCAGGAAGTTCGCCGCCGTATTATCACTGTTTATAATCATCCAGACCAAAAGCTCGTCTAACGTATATTTACCGCCGCCATATTCGAACACTTCCGTATCATAAAGAATGGCAGCCTCCGGCATTTCAAACTTCGAATGCAGGGAATAGCCGCCCTCTTTCACCAGCTCCAGGGCGGACAGCATAATCGGAACTTTAATGATACTGGCGGAAACCATTGGATTATCCGCTTCATGCTCAAGCAGGGTTTCACCTGTGTCCAGATTCTTAACCAATAATGCGGTCTGCGCCTGCGCTTTGCATATCTCTTCATCGATTACTTGCAGCAGTTCATCCTTACTCATTTAAGCTCCGATCTGTATCTCTCAAGCTCCGGCTCATTTGCCAGCACATAATGGTTTTCTTCCGCTTCCGTCCATACCGGCGGATATACGGAATAGTCATGCAACGACGGATCGTATACGGAGAGGACCTTGTTTTTCTCTGCGCGCGGGTCCGGCATCGGGATAGCGGAAAGCAGTGCTTTCGTGTAGGGATGCAGCGGATTGGCAAACAGCTTCTCCGTCTCCCCCAGCTCGACCAGCACGCCCTTATGGATGACCGCAATCCGGTCTGCTATAAAGCGCATAACGGATAAATCATGGGCCACAAACAGATAGGTCAGCCCTCTTTTCTTCTGCAGGTCGGAGAGCAGATTAAGTACCTGGGCACGGATGGATACATCCAGAGCCGAAATCGGTTCGTCGGCAATAATAAACTCCGGTTCCATAATCAAAGCCCTGGCAATTCCGATACGCTGCCTTTGCCCGCCGGAGAATTCATGCGGGAAACGGCTTGCGAACTCCGGCAGCAGCCCTACCGCCTCAAGGGCATTATCCACCCTTTGCTTTCTTTCCGGTTTCGTCAGCTTCCGCCCCGAATGAAGCAGACCTTCCGATACGATATAATCCACCTTGGCACGTTCATTCAGCGAAGCCATAGGGTCCTGGAATATCATCTGTATCTTCCTTGTGATCTCACGGTCCAGCTCCGCGGGTATCTTTCCGTTTATCTTCTGCCCCTTATACAGGATGTCACCCCTCATCGTAGGATTGATACGTATAATGGCGCGTCCGATCGTCGTTTTTCCCGATCCGGATTCCCCGACCAATCCGAAGGTTTCCCCTTTATAGATATCAAAGCTGACATCGTTTACCACAACGGTTTTATGGCTGTGTTCCCCAAAGCTTACCTTCAGGTTTTTTATTTCCAGCAGCTTCTCTCTGTCCTGATTACTTCGCATCATGTATCCCTCCCTGCCTGCATAATTCCTTTATATGTTCGGGAGGTTCCACCCTGGGTGCTCTGGGGTCCATAAGCCAGGAACGCACCTTATGCGTCGGGCTTACCTCAAAGTACGGCGGCCTTTCCACAAAATCAATCTTGAGTGCCTGAGGATTGCGCGGTGCAAAGGCGTCCCCTTTTATGCTTCGAAAGAGGTTCGGAGGCGTCCCCTTGATGGAGTACAGATCCTCCCCCTTCTTTCCCAACTGCGGAAGGGAAGACAGCAAGGCCCAGGTATACGGGTGTTTCGGGTCGTAAAAAATCTCCTCACAGCCGCCGATTTCTACCACATCGCCGGCATACATAACGGCGATCCGGTCCGCCACATTGGCTACGACACCCAGGTCATGGGTAATATATACCGTTGTCAGATTATATTTTGTTTTCAGGCTCTTTAACAGCTCCAGTATCTGTGCCTGAATCGTTACATCCAGAGCGGTAGTCGGCTCGTCACAAATCAGCAGCTTCGGCCTGCATGCCACCGCTATGGCAATTACCACCCTCTGTCTCATACCGCCGGAGAATTCATGCGGATATTGTCCGTATCGGCGCTCCGGTTCCGTGATGCCGACGTCCTTAAGAATCTGAAGCACTGCTTCCTTCCTCTGCGTGCCCTTAAGCCCCTGATGCATCCCGATTGCCTCGCCGATCTGTGCGCCGACCGTTTTTAAAGGGTTAAGGCTTGTCATAGGGTCCTGCATGACCATAGCAATCTCACGGCCGCGAATGGTACGCCATTCTTTTTCCGTCCTGTAGGCGGTAAGATCCGTACCGTTGTAAAGGATCTCACCGGAATCAATCCACCCGTTATTATCCAGCAGCCCCATGAAGGTCTTGGTAAATACCGATTTCCCGGAACCGGATTCCCCGACGATCGCCAGGCTTTCCCCTTTGTATATATCCAGCGAGATATCCCGGATGGCATGCAGCACCATACCCCGCAGATTAAATTTAACATTTAAATTTTTAACTGATAATGTGATCTCTTTGTCCATCATAACCTTCCTCCTTCCGCATACTGCCTTAAACATGATTCTTCGGGTCGGCCGCATCCGCAAATGCGTTTCCGATGATATAGAACGAAATGGTTACTATGGAAAGTACTATGGTAGGAAATATCAGCTGATAGCGCAGTCCCGGACTCATCAGTAATACCCTGCCTGTTGTAATCAGATTTCCGAGGCTTGGTATCTCAAGCGGAAGTCCCAAACCGATATAGGTAATAAATACCTCGCTTCCGATTGCCTCCGGTATTGCCAGTGCCATACGCAGCATTATAACGGACACCATGTAAGGCAGCAGGTTTCGGATAATGATCCTTCGGGTCGGGGTGCCAAGACACCGGGAAGCCAGGTTGTAGTCCCTGTCACGGATAATCAGTATCTGGTTGCGGATAAACCTTGCCATTGCGATCCATCTCGTAAGGCTCATGGCTATGATCAAACTGGCCACGCTCGGTTTCATCACATAGGAGAAAAGTATCAATACAATCGTAGACGGTATATTATCCAGCACGTTATAGATTTCCGTAAAGATAAAGTCCAGCCTGCGTACATATCCCCATAACACACCTACCGTAATTCCGGCAGCCGCTTCGATTAATGCAACCAGGAATCCGATCGTTAAGGAGGTACGGGTTCCGGCCCACACACGGCTCCAAAGATCCTGTCCGATGGAATTCGTACCAAACCAGAACCGTCCGTCCGGCGGCTGATTCCGGATCTGAATCCCCGAGGTATTGTTATTCACCAGATTGGGGTCGATCTGTCCGGGTAAAAAAGGCTGTATACAGGTAAATAGCAGTATTCCCAGGATAACAAGCATCAGTGATACCGCAAGCTTGTTGCGAAGAAATGACTGGATGGTGCTCCGCCAATAGGAATAGTTGGAATAGCCTGCCTTCTCGGCGGCACTTTCATCGTAGACGGCAAACTCAAACAGTTCCTTTTCCGAATACTCCGCCTTTACGGCAGTTTCAATGCTGTGTTCCAGTTTAACGGATTTCTTACCGAATAAAGTCATCAGCGCGCACCTCCTTTTTGACTGAAGCTGATACGGGGATCCAGCATCGTCATAAGGAGATCACCCAGAATCAGGCCAAGGATTCCGACGGAGGCAAAGATAATGACAATAGCCTGTACCATTGTATTATCCTGTCTTTTCACGACATCAACCAGAAGTCCTCCCATACCGGGTACACTGTACAAAGATTCTACATAGATAGAACCTACGATAGTATTTAAAAAGGAACTGGGAATATACTGTATCATCGGTACGAAGGCATTCCGGAATATATGCTTTAGCATAATATCCTTTTTGGATACGCCTTTTGCGACTGCCAGCTTTACATAGTCCTTATTATTTTCGTCCACCATATAGCGGCGCAGCCACATGGAGTAGTATGCAATATTTCCTAGCGACATGGATATGATCGGCAATATCCAGGTGGAAAAATCATCTTTTTCAAACAGCATGGATACTCCGAACCAATCATAGCCGAAAATCTGAATAAACAGGAAGTATACCGCTGCCGGAACGGCCTGAATAAAGACAATAAATGCGGTTCCAAAGCTATCCCAAAATTTTCCTTTCGAGCGTGCCATTAAAGTTCCGAGCGGTATTCCGATCAATAACGCAAGTAACAGCGAACTTCCGCCCAATTGCAGCGAGAGCGGAATTTTGGTTGCCAGAATCTCGGTAATGGGAACATTAGCGCGATAAATACGGGATACACCCAGATTACCGTGGAACAGCTGGATATAGAAATCCTTTAGCTGTATCAGCACCGGTTTATCCAGTCCCATAATCCTTATTCCTGTCTGAATCTGTTCCTCCGTCAGTTTGTCATAATTCTGAAAGTATCCTTCAATCGGCATCAAACGAAGAAGTATGAATACGATGGATATTATGATAAACAGAGTCAGAATTGATCGGGCCAATCTTTTTATTAGGTATTTTATCATCGTGTGACTCCTTCTGTAAGACATAGATTGGGAATATGATTTCCCATACCATAAAGAGGTTATCCGACAGTGGTTGTAAACCACCGTTCGGACAACCTCTTTCATCAAAACTTACCGTATCTGTTACTTCGTTAATGCATCACGGTCCGTATACCATTTTGCTTCTGCCGTTTTAAACTCATCCATTGTAATCGGCTTGTCTAACAGGTGCTGTCC
>JAEWSD010000164.1 GCA_023398615.1 Bacillota bacterium | reverse complement strand
GCCGCGTAGCCGCTTGCGGCTAGCTTCCAATGAAGCGGCGTGCGCCTCCTGCCCGGAGGGCTTTTTTATTGTATAGGGAATCCGGAGGAATTTCCTATACAATAAAAAAGGCCATTGCAAAACTCATACTTAGTATGATCCTGCAACAGCCCCCTCAAGCTAAATAAAAACTGAACTATTTAAGAGTAACCTTAGCGCCTTCTGCTTCAAGCTTTGCTTTCATTTCAGCAGATTCTTCCTTAGAAGCGGCTTCCTTAATTACCTTAGGTGCTCCGTCTACGGCATCCTTAGCTTCCTTTAATCCTAAGCCTGTGATCTCACGAACAACCTTGATAACCTTAACCTTGTTAGGGCCAACCTCTGTTAATTCAACATCAAATTCTGTTTTCTCTTCCTCTGCTGCTGCGCCGGCTGCCGCAGGTCCTGCCACTACCACACCTGCTGCTGCAGATACACCAAATTCTTCTTCACATGCCTTAACTAAATCATTTAATTCTAATACGGATAAGCCTTTAATAGCATCAATAAATTCCTGAGTTGTCATTTTAAATTACCTCCAATTTTATTTTTTATTATTTTTGTTTCGATCCTGAAGCAGCCTATGCTACTTCGCCCTGCTTTTCAGCAATTTGCTTAAGCACACGGGCAAGGTTGGTAATAGGAGACTGTAAGCTTCCAAGTAATTTGGAAATAAGTACTTCTCTTGACGGGATTGTTGCAATAATCTCGATACCCTTTACATCGTAATAGACTCCTTCAACAACACCGGCTTTAAACTCTAACTTCGGAGCATTCTTGATAGCTTCGCTTATGATTCTTGCAGGAACAGTCGCATCCTCAATACCAAAAGCTACCGCAGTCGGTCCTTCCAAGTGTTTTGCTAATGCTTCGTAAACAGTTCCTTCAAATGCACGTTTTAATAAAGTATTCTTATAAACCTTATATACAACGCCGGCTTCCCTTAACTGTTTACGAAGTTTTGTATCTTCTTCAACCGTTAAACCGCGATAATCTACCGCTACAACCGCTTTTGCACTGTTTACATAACCTTTAATTTCATCAACGATAGGTTGTTTGATTTCTACCTTAGCCATTCCGGTACACCTCCTTATAGATTTGCTTTCACTTTATAATTGCTTATTTGCCTCGTGGAAAAAAGAAAAAATATCCCTTACTGCAAGGCAGTAAGGGATTAATATAAGTCATCTGTGATTTCTTATTTCCCTCGGTAGGCGTTTTTCACTTACACCCTGAACAGGTAATAATGTAAATCAGAATCCTGTTCCTCGGTACCTACTGTCTTCGGCAGTTATTACTTTTGGTAGTATAACATTAATCTATTATGGTGTCAACCATTAAATCCTATAAATCTGTGCAAAATTACTGGCTTAACTTACCTGTATTCAATTTGATTCCAGGGCCCATTGTAGTAGCCAGTGTCACACTCTTAAGATACTGTCCTTTTGCAGCAGACGGTTTTGCTTTATTGATTGCACCGATCAGCGTATGGAAGTTGTCCGCTAACTGCTCCTCAGTAAATGAAGCTTTTCCCAACGGCACATGTATAATGTTTGTCTTGTCTAATCTGTATTCGATCTTACCTGCTTTAATATCATTAACAGCTTTTGTTACATCCATGGTAACAGTGCCTGCTTTAGGATTAGGCATTAAGCCCTTCGGTCCGAGCACACGTCCCAAACGGCCTACAACACCCATCATATCCGGAGTTGCAACAACAACATCAAATTCCAGCCAGCCTTCATTCTGGATCTTGGGAACTAACTCTTCCCCTCCAACGAAATCAGCACCGGCAGCCTCGGCTTCATTTGCCTTGTCACCTTTAGCAAATACAAGTACCCTGACTGTTTTACCGGTTCCGTGAGGTAATACTACCGCTCCACGTACCTGCTGGTCCGCATGACGTCCGTCAACGCCAAGCCTGATATGCGCTTCCACTGTTTCATCAAATTTAGCAACAGCTGATTTCTTTACCAAACTGATTGCTTCTGCTGCATCATAAAGATTTGCTCTGTCGATAAGCTTTGCAGCCTCTGCATATTTTTTTCCTCTTTTCATTCTTTTAACCTCCTAGTGGTATTATCGGGATTGCCCTCCCACAGTAATGAACCTGTTAATCGACTACGGTAATTCCCATACTTCTTGCGGTACCGGAAATCATACTGATTGCCGCTTCTACCGTAGCTGCATTTAAATCCGGCATTTTAAGCTCCGCGATTTTACGTACTTCCGCTTTCGTTATCGTCGCAACCTTGCTCTTATTAGGTGTTGCGGAACCGGATTGAAGATTGCATGCCTTCTTTAATAATATGGCAGCAGGCGGAGTCTTGGTAATGAAGCTGAAGCTTCTGTCCTGATATACGGTAATTACTACCGGAATGATCATTCCTTCCTGATCTGCGGTTCTTGCATTAAACTCTTTTGTAAATTGTACGATGTTTACACCATGCTGACCTAAAGCAGGTCCGACCGGCGGTGCCGGCGTAGCCTTTGCAGCGGGAATCTGTAATTTAATATAACCTGTAACTTTCTTTGCCATTATAGCATACCTCCTGAAATAATGTGGTAATATCGGGATTGCCCTCCCACCATCCGGATTTGCTCTGTCTGTAACGGAATATATCCCAGCTTATCCTAGATGTTCTTCGTTTACAATTTCTTGACATCGGTGAAACTTATCTCGACAGGAGTTTCACGGCCAAACATATCTACGTTAATTGTGACGAACTGCTTGTGATGATTAATTTGTTTAATGATTCCGGTAGTATTCTCCCACACACCGGAGATTACTTCTACCATATCACCAATTTCAAAATCAACTGTAACCTCGTCTTTTTTAATTCCCATTCCACGCATTTCTACTTCTGTTAAAGGAACAGGTTTAGATCCGGGACCGACGAAGCCGGTAACGCCTCTTGTATTACGAACCACGTACCAAGTATCGTCATTCATTTCCATGTTAAGCAAAACATATCCAGGGAACATTTTCTTCTGAACTTTCTTCTTAACTCCGTTCTTTACCTCGATGACATCCTGAAGCGGAACGGAAACCTCTAAGATTTGATCTTGAAGCTTTCTGTTTTCTATTGTTTTCTCAATGTTGGCTTTTACCTTATTCTCATATCCCGAGTAGGTATGAACAACGTACCAATTCGTCTCTGACATATCATCACCCTTATCCTATTTAATTAAGACATCAATACCATATTTGATACCTAAATCCAATACAGCAATAACTAAACCTAACGCAAAGGTTATAAAGATGACAGCCGCCGACTGTTTCGCAAGTGATTCCTTATCCGGCCAAACAATCTTTTTAAATTCAGCCTTCAGACCCTTAAGCCAACTTTTCTTCGGGGCTTTATCTGTGGTATTAGCAGTTTCTCCCATTGATTTCACTTTCCTTTCCTATCATAACGGAGCTATGATCTCTCCGCCTGTATAGAAGCTTAGATATAATTATTTTGTTTCTTTATGCAATGTGTGTGTTTTACAGAACTTACAATACTTCTTTGTTTCCATTCTGTCAGGGTGTGTTTTCTTTTCTTTTGTCATGTTATAGTTACGTTGTTTACATTCTGTACATGCCAATGTGATCTTTACGCGCACAACTTCCACCTCCGCTTAAATTTAAATTGAGTGTTCCATTTCATTCCGGACCGGCTTTGCACTGTTACATCAGAATCAGCCGGAATTAAGTAGTTCACCGGGTTTTTAGGCATAAAAAAAAGACCTCTTCCATCGCTAGTCTAATATAACATACTCTAATTAAAACGTCAATAATTTTTTGAGCCTTATATCATTTTAGCACTAATCGCTAACAAAAACAAGCTTTTTTTAGCAAACAAGGCTGTTATTCTTGGTTTCCCGATTTGTCCGTGACAAATTACAGGAAACCATTTTATAACAGCCCTTAAAAGGGATGCGGATTCTGAACCCGCTGTAGGAGTTAATATATGAAAATGAAATTAGCGAAAGTCTTATAATGCGGCCTAATGGCAGCAGTCTCCCCCAGACCTGTGCCATTATGCCTCATTCAGGTTCCTTACGGAACCTCCTTTGAATAGCTGTACTTTTAAGTATATATTATCTAATGACGTAGCCATCGGGCTCTCAATTAGATTAATAAGCTGCTTAGCAGCTTCAGCTCCAATCTTATCGGTATCCTGCTGAATTGTTGTAAGCTTAGGCTCTAACGCCTGTGATACTGAGATACCGTCATATCCGGCAATCGAAAGGTCATCGGGAATCCGAAGTCCCAGCCGTCTTGCCGCATTCATTACGCCGAGAGCAGAATAATCATCCGGTGCAATAATGCAGGTCGGAGGATCCGGCAACCGCAGCAGTTTTGCTGCAATTTCTTCCGAGGCTTCCGCGCTTCGGTAATTTGCTTCTATTAAATACTCGTCCGGAATCGTAATAGCATTCTGTTTTAACACATTATGAAAGCTTACCAGACGGTTATGTGTAACGGAAGATTTTGTTCCGTGAATAAATGCTATCTTAGTATGTCCCTGGTCGACAATATATTGGGTAAGCTGTCTCATTCCCTCTACATTATCGGATAACACGGAAATAGCTTCATTAAAAGCATGATCAATTGTAACAACCGGATAATCACTGTTAACAACCTCCAGGACCTCGGGTTCAGTGAACTCGGCACAGGCTATGAACACACCGTCAAAATTGCGGTACCTGCAATGCTCCAGGTAGGTCATCTTCCTATTACCAATGTTATGTTCAATAAATGTTATATCATATCCCCGCTTCGCTGCCTTATCTTTAAAGGAAGCCAGCACATGAGCAAAGTATTCGTTTCTCAAACCATGCTCCATTAATGTAGCAAATAGTACACCAATATTATATGTTTTCTTCATTTTTAACGCTCTAGCGTTCGCATCCGGAAAATATCCTATCTCATTAGCCGCTTTTAAAATAAGATTTCTGGTAGTTTCACCTATATCCTGATATCCGTTTAAAGCCTTACTTACCGTAGAGACCGAAACACCGCATTTCAATGAAAGATCTTTAATTGTAGCCACTTCTTTCCTCCATCATCTTTCATTCAAAAACGTACGATAACGTTTTCGTATAATTAAATTATAATGCAGGTTTGTAATTTTATCAAGTGTAATTTCAGAGAATTACAATTTTTTTAGAACTTAATGGCCTATTTTCCCATATAACAGTTTTAAATAACGCTAAACATTTCGCATTAACCTTTTACCGCACCTGCTACCATACCTTTAATAATCTGTTTACTGAAACCAAAGTAAAATATGATTACCGGGAGCATTGTTACCAGCATAGCTCCGAACATTCGAGGATAATCGCTTGTAAACTGCCCGGTAAATAAAGTTATTTCCAGCGGTACCGTTCTGAATGTCGGCTTATTTAATAATACTAATGCAAATGAAAATTCATTCCAGCAATAGAAGGTCTGAATAATGGCAACGGTTGTCAATATGGGCTTAGCAATCGGCAAAATAATGGAAAACAACGTTCTTGAGAATGAACTCCCATCTATCGCCGCCGCTTCTTCCAGCGCAATCGGAATCGTTTTGATCGAACTTTCTACCAGGAATAAAGCCAACGGAATACCAAATGCCACATATGGAATAATTAATGTAAACCATTTGTCATTGAAATCGGCGTTTTTGAAAATAACATAAATCGGCACCAATAAAGAATGGATCGGCACCAGCAAGCCCACAAAAAATGCGGCGTACAATATCTTACTTCCTCTGAACTTAAAACGGGCAAACATATAGCCAAGAATAAAGCCCAAAAATACTATTAACGCAACAGATAACACAGTGGTTCTGAAGCTGTTAAGAATTGCCTTGATGGCTCCGCTCTCCGTAATGATTGATATATAGTTGTTCAGATTAATGGATTTTGGTAAACCAATATAATCACTCATAAAATCCTTATTGGTTTTTACAGAGGAATATATCATCCAAATGAGCGGAAAAATACACGATATTGAGAAAATAAGCAAAATTGCATTAATAAAAAATGACAAGATTCCTTTTCGAATATTAATTTTTGATTTATTCTTTTTCGTTTCTTTCATCACATATCACCGCCTTTCGTCTTTTCCTTAGTGAATATGTCAATTAAAAAGCGTGATCCGAATATACATAATAAACTCAATATTAAAATTCCGATAGAAATAGCACTACCGTATCCCATATTGTGTAAATTGAAGGATGTTCTGTATCCATACAGTGCCATTACCTCTGTTGCCGTTCCCGGACCGCCCATAGTCATCTGATAGATGTGGTCAAATACCTTCATGTTACCGGAGATACACAACGTAATACAGACAAGCACCGTATTCTTTATTAACGGAAAAGTTATGTATATTGCCTTCTGCCAGGCATTGGCACCGTCAATTTCGGCGCCTTCTAAAACTTCTGTGTCAATAGCAGAAATCGCAGATACAAAGATAACCATGTAATAACCGATATACTGCCATATTAAAGGGATTGATGCCACTAACATGATTATCCATGTGTTTTGTATGTTCAACCACTGAATGGGATCTTTTCCAAAAGATTTTAATACAAAATTTAAAATTCCGTATCTATAACTGTAAATCATTTCCCAAATAAAACCGATTGCAATTGCTGAGATTGTACTCGGGAAAAATCCTAAAGTTCTATGCAAGCCTTTAAATTTGGCCATCCTGGAACTCATCAATACTAAGAAAATCAAAGCAATACCAATTTGTCCGATAATACATAAAATTACTAAATATATGTTATGCCCAAATGCATTCCAGAATTCTTTATCAGATGCAAGGGTTATATAATTTTCAAAGCCAATAAATGTCTTTTGGGGTCCGCCAGTCCATTTAAAAAAACTGTAAAACAAAGCACATACAATTGGAACAAAAACCGAAAATGAATATATCACCAACGGTATTAATATGTATAACGCAATCACATATTTCTTTGGACGTATCGCTTTATTCATACATATACCCTCCTTATGTCAAGATCGTAGATTTCTTAAATCCGTCAACCGCACTCTACCTGTTCATACCAGTAAAAGACGAGACCGTTTTAGAATACAACTTTTCAGTAAAGCTAAAATACAAAGCTGTCTCTGAAACGATCTCATCTCTCCTTAATTATTACTTTTTATGCATATGTAAATAGTTAAAAGTAATTATTTATTTTGCAAGTGCATCCTGAGCTGCCTGATGCTGAGCTGCAAATTCTTCCGGTGTTATAACTCCGTTTAACAGATCCATACCTGCAGTACCTGTAACAGCTGCAACTGTTGCATCCATATAGGAATCATAAATCGTACAAGCCGGATTTGAATAATAGTTAAACATATCAATGGTTAACTGATCAAATTTGCTTAAATCAACCTCGCCTACATCAATACAGGTCTTCTTAGCATATCCTGTAGCCAGAGTTTCAGCAAACTCTTTGCCGGCTACTGATAAAGCAAAATCAATTGCTGCTTCTTTTGCAGCACCCTGAAGTTTAGAATTGATAGCGATTGAATATCCGATACCTGTTGCATGAGTCTTCTCAGCTCCTGTAGCTCCTGCCGGTTGAGGATATGGAGCAACGCTCGTGTTATCAACAAGAGACTGCTCAGCGGTAGCATGGATTACATCGACATTCCAGTTACCAGCCATAAGAGAAGCAGCTTTTCCATCGATATAAAGCTGAGTAGCTTCTTTATCATTCATAGTTGCAAAATCCGCACTGATTGCGCCTGATTTGAATAAATCCTGTGTAAACTTAGCAGCAGCTATAAATTCCGGATCCGTAAATTTAGCGCTTCCGTCATTCTTTATAATAGACTGTGTCCAATCTTCACCTGTGAAACGGTTGCCGATTGCTGATAAGAAGCAGGATCCTAACTGCCAGTTTTCAGAATCACCAAATGCTACGGTATCAATACCTTGTGATTTAAAGTACTCGGAAGCCTTAATCACTTCATCCCAGGTCTCCGGGAAGGTATCATAGCCGGCATCTTTCCATAACTGCTTGTTGTAAACCATAACGGTACAGGTACCGTCTGCCTGGCACGGAATACCATATGTTTTTCCGTCCTTCTGGAAAGGTACCAGGTAGCTCTGGATAACTTTGCTGCCCCAATCGGTTCCGGCAATTGCATCTGTTAAATCGGTAACCAGACCCTGGGAAATCATATTAGGAGCTTCCATACCCTGCATAAAGAATACATCAGGAAGGTCGTCAGCTGCAGCTAAAGTTGAAATCTTTGTTTTATAATCAGCATTCGCAAGTTCTGTTTGTTCCATCGTTACATTGGGATGTGCTTCAAGCCACTTTGCGGTTAAATCACGTGAAACCTGTGCAGCAGCATTGCCGCCGTCTACCTCAGCCTGAGTAAAGAAATGTGTATAGGTAAGGGTAACTGGTTCATCGGAAGCCGCATCAGCGCTGTCGGCCGTATCTGCGGCAGCACCATCTGCCGTATCGGCTTTATCTGCCGTATCAGTGGTAGCCTTGCCGTCATCTGAAGATGCAGGATCGGATTTCTTGGAGCAGCCTGCAAATGAAAGCACCATACTTACTACCAATAAGTTAGCCATGAAAAGTTTGAAAAGTCTTTTTTTCATTTTTAATCTCCTTTTTGTTAAAATGTTTCGTTAAACCCGGATTCAAATAGCCTATGTCATTCTCCCCCGACCATCGGCTATTTCTCAGCCAAAATACTGTGGAATCCAGGCTTAACAGGTTGCATTAGCTTTGCATTGCTAAAAGATTACGATAACGTTTTCGTAGACATATTATATAGCAATCTTTACAATTAATCAAGTGTTTTTTTAAATTATTTATAATTAAATAACTAAATATGGCATGATTACCGTCATTTTTATAGTTGTACTGCCCGATTATCCAGATAATGGGGCCCGGATAGTATATGATTTCACTTTTATCTAAAGTTTTCGTAACATTTAAGGGAATTAAGGCAGATTGTGTCAAAACAGAACAGGCTGCTTTAAAATTCTAAAGCAGCCCTGAGATTTATTTAAGTTTAATTCTTAAGATCAGACCTCCCAGTATCCCGATAAGGAAACCGGTTATGGTGCCGGTTATGAACAGAACCGCCAGATAATACATTAAATTGGCATTCTCAAGAACACATGCCGCTACAATGATCTGGCCGATATTATGTGAGACACCCCCGGCAATACTGACCCCCGTCATGCTGAAAGATTTAAGCTTTCTGCCTGCCGCCATTACCGCCCAGCTTAACAGTCCTCCCGCCAGACTGTAGAGCATTGTCGACATACCGCCAAACGTGACGCCCACCAGTATGATCCGTATCACTGAGATCACAAAAGCCTCCTTCGTTCCCAGTGCATACAGCGCCGAAAGAACGACAACGTTGGCAAGCCCCAGCTTTATACCGGGAAATCCTATGGAAAAAGGTATCAATGCTTCAATATAGCTGAATACAAATGCTAAGGCAACAAACATACCATAGTGTGCCGTTTTGCCGGCCACGGATTTCGCCATTTAAGACATCCTTTCTAAACTGCTTTTCCGAATTCCGTGTTTTGAGCCAGTTCCGACAGGATAACTCCGGTAGGGCATTTTTGTGCGCACTTACCGCAATTCGTACATTTACCGTAGTCTATGCGGGCAAGATTATTTTCTACATGGATCGCATCGCTTTCACATACTTTCGTACACAGCATGCAGCCGATACATCCGATACTGCAGCCGGCTTTCACATCCTTACCTTTATCCTTTGAGCTGCATCTGACAAAATGCGCCGCTTCATAAGGAACCAGCTCAATCAACTGATTCGGGCATTCCTTAATACACAGGCCGCAGGAGGTGCATTTCTCCCTGTCTACGACCGCAACACCGTCTATCACATGGATTGCGTCAAACTGACAGACCTTAACACAGGAACCGAATCCTGTGCAGCCGTAGCCGCACTGCTTGGGGCCTTTTCCCGGTGCCAGGGCAGCCTTCCTGCAATCCGCAATGCCATAATAATTATATTTTACCTTTGTCTTATCACAGGTTCCCGCACATTTTACAAATGCGGTTTTTCGCTCGGTCTCCGTCACCTCGGCTCCCATTAATTCCGCAATCTGCTCGCGGTTTTTGCTGCTTGCCACCGGACAGATACCCGGGGAGGCTTCTCCCTTTGCAATTGCCTGCGCGCAATTGTCACAGCCGGCATAACCGCATGCTCCGCAGTTATTGCCCGGAAGAAGATCCCGGACCTGCTGTTTCCTTTCATCCACCGCCACTTCAAACTTCTTTCCCGCTATTCCAAGAAATATACCGATAATGGCACCTGTCGCACTGATCAGAAGAGTGGCAACCGCAACACCCTGAACGCTAAGTGCAAGAACCGGCAGATGGTTTAATATACTGACTTGATTTGTAATATCAAATAGATTCATCCTTATACCCTAGCCCTTTCTTTCATCATATCTTTATGCCAAACCGGAGAACCCAAAGAATGCGATTGCCATAAGTCCTGAAGTAACCAGTACAATCGGCATTCCCTGAAAGGATTCCGTGATATCGTTATGTTCGGTGCGTTCACGTATGCCTGCCAGAAGAATAATTGCTATCAGGTAGCCGACCGCGGTCCCGAATCCGTTCACAACGCTTGTCAGCAGATTATATTCTTTCTGGGCATTAATCAATGCCACGCCCAATACGGCGCAGTTTGTTGTAATCAGTGCAAGGTATACACCAAGCGCGTTATAAAGCGCCGGGCTGTATTTCTTAATAACCATCTCCACGAACTGGACCAGTGCGGCTATTACCAGGATGAACACAATGGTCTGCAGGTATTCCAGATGAGCCGGCACTAAAATATGATCATAGATCAAGCTTGCACAGGCGGATGCCAGTGTTATAACGAATACGACCGCGAACCCCATACCGGTTGCCGTTTTTATCTTTTTCGAAACACCAACGAAAGAGCACAAGCCAAGGAACTGGTTTAATACGACATTGCTTACAAGTGCGGACCCAATAAATATCATTAATAAATTTCCCATTTGATTATTCCTCCCTGTTTGCCTTTCCCTTTGCAGCTTCCTTAGTGCCCTCTAACACTTGCCGGTTTGATGTGCATATGCTTCCGCTGCAGCTCTGGCAGTTGCCGCCGCAGGCGAGCTGTGAAGCCGGCACGGAGCCGTTCGTGGCCGATTTCAGCTTGAATTTATTCTGGAAAGCGGTCAGCACGGCGAGTACAAAGAATGCACCGGGAGCCAATACAAATATGGAAGCCGGTTCAAAGCTCTCCGGTGTAATTCTTATGCCAAAGGCCGTCCCGTTGCCAAGCAGTTCGCGGAAGATCCCAATCAGGAATAACCCTACGGTAAATCCAAAGCCCATTCCGAAACCGTCCATTACGGATAATCCGACCGAATGTTTATTGGCATATGCCTCAGCCCTGCCAAGAATGATACAGTTAACAACGATCAAGGGGATATAGATGCCAAGTGATTTATAAATTCCGGGGGCAAAGCCTTCCAGCAAAAACTGCACCACCGTTACAAAGGTTGCAACGATAACAATGTAGGAAGGCATTCTTACTTTGTCCGGGATAATATTACGAAGCAGGGAAATCAGCATATTTGACATAACCAGGACGGCAGTCGAGGATAGTCCCATTCCCAATGCATTGCTTGCCGAGGTCGTAACAGCCAGCGTCGGGCACATACCCAGCATCAGAACAAAGGTCGGATTTTCTTTTACAATACCGTTTATAAAAGGTTCCAGGAGCCTGTTCTGTCCGGCGGTTTCCTTTTGTGTCAATTTTTTTTCTTTTTTACTCATCTTACTTACCTCCCAAATCATTGCCTGCTTCAACCAGTTCGGTAATAAAGCAAATCCCCGCGTTCACTTCATTCACCACTGCCGAGGAAGTAATCGTGGCACCTGTGATCGCATCGATTTGATCCTCTGCAGCAGCACCGGACTTCGTATATTCGAATTTGTCAACCTTTTTACCGGCAAACTGGCCTTTAAAACTATCCTCCGAAGCCTTGGCTCCAAAGCCGACGGTTTCATTATTGGTTATAACCTCCATACCTTTTAATACTCCGTCCAGCCCATATCCGACAGTGATGACAATTCCACCCTTATAACCTTCCTGTGTCGTCAGAGTAAGTACATAGCCGATCTTGTTGCCGGAGGCATCAAGAGCAGCCATTGCCTCATCAACAGTCACCTTATCGTAGCCGTTTAAAGCCAGTACCTCCGCCGAGCCTTCAGCCTGGCCGGTCAGTTCCGCTTCCTCTTTGAATTCTGCGGCATCCGGATAAACAGTACGGTACGCATCCGTCTTTGCCTTTATCTTCTGTTCAGTAATGGATGGCAGTGTAATCTCGTGCACCAGTCCTAATGCAAAACCGGCCACCAGGGTGATGGCAAACAGGATTAAAGCATCTTTTATTATGGTATTTTTCTTTTTTGAAGCACTATTCATTTGCCTTTGCCCCCTTTCCAAACATCTCAGGGAGGGTTACCTTTTCAATGATCGGGACCAGCAGATTACAGAAGATAATCGCATAGGATACGCCTTCCGCCGAATTTCCGGAAAACCTGAATATACCTGTCATGATTCCGAGAATAATTCCGAAGACTATCTGCCCCATCCTTGTTATCGGACTGGTGGCATAGTCGGTTGCCATAAAGAACGCGCCCAGCATCAGACCACCTCCGAAGAGATGCGCCAGCAGGAATTCCGTATCAAATCCCTGTCCGCCAAAAAGAAGTACATACAGAGAAAAAGCCGCCAGATAGGAAAGCGGTATCCTCCAAGTGATAACTTTTCTTGCAAGCAGGTAAATTGCACCGATCAGTAAGGCAATAACGCTGGTTTCGCCAATGGTGCCTCCGATATTGCCGATAAACATATCAAGTATATTAACCGATTGCCCTCCTTTTAAGGCAGTTAAGGGTGTCGCACCCGAAACCCCGTCCAAAGCAATCGCGCCGTTATTCAGGAATTGAAGTGCCCGAGGCAAAGAACTGCCGTTATCCACCGCGGGAACGTTAAAATTATTCATTCTTGCACCGAAACTGATCAGCAGAAAGCAACGTGCCGCCAATGCCGGATTCATAAAGTTCTGCCCGATGCCGCCATACAGCATCTTAACCACCAAAATTGCAAAAACACTGCCAATTGCCGGGATCCATAAAGGAATGGCGGAAGGCATGTTCAGTGCCAGGAGCAAACCGGTAACAACCGCACTGAAATCTCCTGTCGTAAGCGGTTTCTTCATTAATTTCTCATAAATGTACTCCGTCAGTACACACGTACAGACACAGGTAAGGATTACCAAAAGAGCTTTCAGTCCGAAATTATAGATTCCGAACAGGCTTGCCGGCAGTAAGGCAATTACCACATCCTGCATAATATTTGCTGTCGTCCTCCAGCTTCGCGTATGAGGCGAAGTGGATACATTATATAACTTATTCAAATCAGACACCTCTTTCTTTCTACTTTTTTCTGCTGTCCAGAATGCTTTTTCTCATCTGCTTGAACGACTGCGTAAGGTTTAGCCTGGCAGGACAGACATAGGAACAGCAGCCGCACTCACAGCATTCCATGCCGTTTAGTTTGATAAAGTTCTCGCTATCGAACCGCTCCGAGTACTCATAAAGCAGCTTAGGCACCACCCGGCTGGGACATACTTCCGCACATCTGCCGCACCGGATACATGCCGTGGTATTCGCCTTTACCGCTTTGTCTTCCGCAAAGCAGAGAAGTGCCGAGGTTGTTTTTGTAACAGGTATGTCCAGCGAATACACCGCCTGGCCCATCATGGGCCCACCGGAAATGATCTTCTCAGGCTCATTTTCGAAACCGCCTGCCGCTTCCATAAGCTCCCTGTAATTTGTACCGGTCTTTACGTTAAAATTGCACGGGTCCTTTACGGCATCACCTGTTACGGTTATAATTCTCCTGATCAGCGGTGTAGACTCCGCGACCGCCATGTATATGGAGATTACGGTATCCACATTATTGACAATGCAGCCGGCATGAAAAGGAAGCAGTGAAGAGTTAATCTTCCGCCCTGTCGCGGCATATATCAGCAGACGTTCACCGCCCTGCGGATATTTTGTTTTTAAAACCTTCACTTCAATATTGGATTCCTTTTTTACCATATCCTGAAGCTTTACGATCGCTTCCGGCTTATTGTCTTCTATCGCTATGATACCTTTTGCCCTGGGGAACAGGCTGAGTTCTATCTTAAGGCCTCCGATAACCTTCTCCGGCTCCTCCAGCAGCATGCGGTAATCCGAAGTGAGGTAAGGTTCACATTCCGCCGCATTTACGATTACATAATCAATCTTATTATCATCCTTCGGAGTCAGCTTAACATGGGTTGGGAATGCCGCACCCCCCATACCTACAATGCCGGCTTCCTTTATTATTTCCCTTATCGTATTCCTGTCCAGTGCGGAATAGTCCTTTTTTTCTCCGAAACCGTCTATCGGAGTATAGTTACCGTCATTTTCTATGATAACGGATTCTGTCATTAATCCGGATACGGTAAGTCTGGGTTCTATCCCCTTAACGGTGCCCGATACGGAACTGATTACATTGGCGGAGACAAAACCGCCTGCCTCTCCGATTTTTTGCCCCATTAAAACATAATCGCCTTTTGCAACGATTGGCTTTGCCGGTGCGCCTATGTGTTGCAACATAGGGTATACCAAATCCCCCTTTGGCAGTAAAACTTTAGTTGGCTTATCCTTGGTTGATTCCTTACCGTCATAAGTATGGATGCCACCTTCAAATGTTGCTGCTCCCATTTTCCTTATCCTTCTTTCTATTAATTCTTTATAGTGTTTATACTATTAAAAAATACAACTCTTATTTTAACATATTCATTTCGAATTATATACAATTGTTTGCAAATTCACAATCTATTTTGACGTATTTTCAACTATTTTCTCCATATTTCTATTCTATAACAGGATATCCGCCGCGAATTACAGTAAAAGAGTCTGCCCTTGGCAAAGAATTTTCCAATATGACAAAAAAGAGTTTCGCTTGCGAAACTCTCGCGCCAAGCGCGGCCGGCTTTGCCGGTAAAATTCCTAAGCTTGTTTTTTAAGCTTTTCGTGCTGAGTGTGCACCCATAGCGGAGCGCTTTTTTATTTCATAGGATTATTGTATTTTAGTACGTCACCGTAACAAAGTCTTTCCTATGAAACAAAAAAAGAACCGATGAGGCCCTTAATATGGGATCGGTTCTTAATTGGTCATTCTTTTTTTATATAATTCCTGAAATCCGAACTGTATTTCATATCTCCGTTTTTAAATACCCATAAGGCCTCCGTACCGGACAGGCTCTCAATAAACGGCAGCCCCTGTTCAAACGGCATATTGAAAACAGCTGTGGAAAGGGCGTCGGCAAGCCCGGAATCCTTGCATACGATAGTTACGGCCGTAAAATAAGCGGAAGGCATCAGGGTCTTAGGATCGATAATATGATGGTAGCGTTTGCCGTTAACCGTGTAATACCTTTCATAATCACCGCTGGTAACCAGAGATGAATCCTTAAGACTCAGTATCATAAGATTCGGATTTTCATCCTCCTCATCGGGATTTTGTATGCCAACATTCCACGCTCCGCTTCCGTCCCCTTTTTCTCCTATCGTGCGGACATTTCCTCCGACACTGATCATACCTTGCGTGAATCCGTTCTCATACGCTTCGCCGCTTACTCTTTCCGTCGCATAGCCCTTTGCAATGGCTCCGACATCCAGCCTCATTTCCGGGTCTTTAAGATATACGGTCGATTCCGCTTCATCAATGATCATACTATTGATATCCGTATGTGCGGCTTTCTCTTTCAGCAGAGCCGCCGGCGGCAATTCGGCGTGCTCGGGGTCGTCAATTCCTTCCGTCCGGTAATCATGCCAGACCGCAAGAACAGCTCCGAAGGCAACATTTACACTGCCGTCCGTCAATTCGTAGGCTTCCTTTGAGAATTTAAGCAGGTCTATTATTCTCCGATCTACCTTAACCGCCTTTACTCCGGCGTTATCGTTAACCGTTTTTATATTATTAATTCCTTCGTAATCATTATAGATATCATAGAGCTCATGATACTCCTTAAGACTGTCATAAATCTGCTGTGCATAGGCGGAGAATTCCTCCTTGCCGGAGGAGTATCCGACTATTTTGGTTACCGTATCGAACAGTTCGAGGAATTCCGCTTCATAGCGTTTTTCCTTTGCGGGAGTGCAGGAAGCAAGGGAAAACAGGATCACCGCCGTCATGAACCAGGATACCGCTTTTCTCTTCATATTACCCCCTCGTAAAAAAGAATGTAAATTATTTTGCAGCGTTGGTAACCGCTTTCTCTATAACATTAACAAACGGTCCGATATGAACGGTTACGGAGCTGACCAAATCCGCATCGGCAGCAACACCCTCTTCCGTAAGTGCGATACCTTTCACCTCATCTAACGTCTTACCGGTCACATAGGCTGAAAATGCGTTGGCCTGCTCATACCATTCCTTGCCGATCTTGGAAGCCTTCTTCATTCCGTAAGCCTCCTTCAATTCCTGCTTGGTCTGAAGGAGAGCCGTCGGATCGGATGTAATTTCACCTTTTGTGGAAAAGGTTACGTCGCTGATGGAAGCGTCAAGAAAATTACTGGTAATCCTGCCTTCCGCATCTGTCGTAACGACATTGTAATAGGAATAGGCTTCCGCCACACCGTCGGCTTTCGTATCCGCATTTTTTGATTTCGAAATATCCGTTGAGATACCAAGGCCAAGCTTGTCTCCGGATTTCGCACCTAAATCCTGCGCATTTGCAACTGCTTTTTCAACGGCGGCAATAAAATCTCCGACATGGATGGTAACAGAGGATGACAAATCCGCATCGGCAGCCACTCCTTCCTCATTAACGGCAATACCCTTCACCTCATCAGCTGTCTTTCCTATTACGTATGCCGCAAAGGCGTCTGCCTGCTCATTCCATTCCTTGCCGATTCCGGATGCGCTTTTCATTCCGTATTCCGTACCAAGCTCCTGTTTGGATTTCACTGGGGCGGTTAAATCTGTTGTCAGCTTGCCTTCCTTTGAAAAGTTTATCTTGGTTTGAGCGGAATCAATTGCGCAATCAAGAATTTTACCGTCTCCGCCGACTAATACCGCAACCGCTAAGGAATCAACCTGACCTAACCCGTCTGCTTTGCCGGCATTTTCGGATTTCGCAACGGATGAAATAACTGCAAGCCCTGTTTTGGCAGCGCCTGCTGTTTCGCCCTCCTGCGGTGCCGTCGTTGCCGCAGGTGCGGTCGTCGCCGTAGGAGCCGCGGTTGCGGATGGTTCGTTTGTTCCTTCGTTCGTTGCATTTTTACCGCCGCATCCTGTCAGCATGGAAATGCTCAGAGTTAAGCCAAGTAATAAAGCAAAAATTTTTTTCATAATCAAGTCCTCCATAATATTTTTATATTGTTTTATTTTAAACCGAGCTTATGAAAAGCCGGCAGAATAAACTTCAGTAATGCCGATGTCCCTATCCCCGCCAGTACGCCGGATATCAGGAGTACCGGCAGATACGCCCAGATATAGGCCGATAAAAACAGAACCGCCATTGCCGTCAGCTGCCCGAAATTATGTGATACCGCACCGGCAATACTGAGCATTAAATAAGAAATTTTATCTTTAAAAAGCCATAGCAGCAGCGACATAATCAAGAGAGACAGGATGCCTCCCGACAAGCTTAATAATGCAGCCACCAGTCCTCTTGTAAGAAAAACAAACACCGCTTTCAGAAACGCTATCGTGTATGCCTGTCCCTTACTTAAGAAAAACAGGGCATACATTACCGCAATATTGGACAGACCAAGCTTCACTCCGGGTACTCCGGCCATTACGGGAGGAAAGGAATTCTCTACCGCGGTCAGTATAATTGCTATGGAAAACAGCAATCCCGTCAGTACCAGTGCTTTTGTTTTGTTCAGGTGGAGCGCTGCTTTATTTGTTATCTTATTTTCCATAAATGACCTTTCTATTTTCGTATCTGCTCTTTAAAGAATTTTTATTACAATTCAGCCGTAAGGCTGAGCCGTAATTAATATGCTGAGAAATATCATCAGGGTGTTACCCCCCATAATAATGATAAAGTTCCTGATCGCCAGAATGAAGGTGGTAGCCTTCTCCTGTTTTCTGAAGAATTCTCTGATATTTTTCTGCACCGGTATGATGGTTAATAACGACAGCAGGCAGATCGGAGAAAGCATGTTAACAGCTACCATAATAATGGTTGACAGGTAGGTCAGATAATACAGTCCCGCAAACAGATAAAGCGCTTTTTTCCCGATATAGTAAGGCAGGGTATGTCTCTTTACCGCAATATCCTTTTCCAGGTCACAGATATTATTGGCAAGCATAATATTTGCGGTGGTGCTAAACGGTATAACGGACAGCAAGAGAAGCTGCAATAGCGGGATTATCTGCAGCCTCAGGGTTACCGTTTGCATCGTAACGTCTAAAAGAAGCAAGGTGCCTTTCGGCATATTGATATATACCAGAATAAACGGTATCAGCAGGCCGTAAAAAAGACCCGACATGAATTCTCCGAGCGGCTGCCGGGATATCGGTACAGGTCCGTAAGTGTAGAGAACGCCGCACAGGAAACAAAGCCCGCCCGCAAACAAGACCACAATATCGGTTAAATATGCCAGATACAGGCCTAAAACCGCACTGATACCAAACAGTACATAGATGATGATCAACGCGGTCTTCCTGCCAAACTGCAGAGTTTGATGATTTGTCTTCGTATCAATATAATTATTGATAGCGGTCGTAGTCAGATCAAACAGGAACATGGATGCAAAGAATAAAAGGGTCAGCTTCCAGTCCATCCTCTGCCTCCGGTATAAAAGGAACGCTATCGTCATTAAGAATGCAAAGGTACTGGTTATCTTTGTCATTATTTCAACATAACTTAAAAACTTCTTAACCATAATTACCACCTATACCAATGAACGGGATGCCTTATTCAATACCTCCAAAAGTCCGGTTTTCTTACTTTCGGATGCCTCTAATCCGTTAATTGCTCTGAATGCCTTGTTATAATATTTTTGCGCCAGCATACGTGTAAATTTAAGTCCGCCTGTCCTTGCCACGGCCTCATTGATTTCCTGTCTGCTGATGCCATTACTGTTAGCTTTGTCTTTTAAACTTACCATACTTTGAAAAGCATGTATTAACGGCAGCGTGATCACTCCCTGCTCATAATCCGACTGTACCGGCTTCTTTGCCTCATCCTGCGTAGTTTCAAAATCAATACAGTCATCCAGCAGCTGAAAGATCATGCCGGTATAATAGCCTGCCTGTTTATATTTCCTGCATTCCGCCGTGCCGCAGCCGGAGAATATTGCTCCGGCATAGAAGGAGGCTTCAAACAAAGCCGCTGTTTTGCCAGATATTATCTTAAGGTACTGATAGACGGACAGGTTTATATTTGCACTGTTAATATGCTGGTTTAATTCACCCAGGCAGACCTTACCCATATAATCCGGCAAATTAAGGTCCAGGTAATCCTGTTTATCGGAGACGGATGCGGCCAGATTAAGGGAGGTACATAAAAGGTAGTCCCCGCAGATAACCGCCGTCCTCTTGCCGTATTTCTTCTGCAGCGTAACATCTCCTCTGCGAAGCTCCGCATTATCAATTACATCATCATGCACCAGTGTCGCAAGATGCAGGATTTCTACCGCAGCGGCAATCCTGACCGCATTCGGATGTATCAGCCCGTCAGCTCTTTGGGCACAAACTATTACGGAATGCGCCCTTATGAATTTTCCTTGTGAAGCCGTAAGATGTCCGGTATAATCACGTATGATCCTGGGGGAAGCGGACAGACGTTTATCCACTTCCTTTCTTACAAGCTCCAGCGCTCTCTCAAAGCCGATATATTCTATAGTATCCTTCGGTTTTATATTTTTATCAGTCATGATAGATATACAACTTTCTAATTAACGGCAGTCGTTTCCACAGCTTCTTAAGCCGGGGCATAGCATAGTAATCCAGTCCCAATGTTCTTCCTGCCCCTATCAGTACGGCTACTCCGGCAAATACCATCCAGAATGTCCCAAGGTACAAACCGGTCGTACATACGAACATGAACTGCAGCACCAGGGAGGCAGCCGCGGCGGGAGTGGTAAACAAACCGCCCATCAGGGCAAGTCCTACTAAAATTTCCGCTATCACGATAACAATCTGCATCCCAATCTGCACGTTGTCATAACGCAATACAAGCTTATCAAGGAACCAGTTCATAAACGGTACATCAAGCCGGAACGCATAATCGCTGATAGCGGAATGCGCCAGGTCCTTGCCGCTTACAAAGATGACCTTGAAGATTCCCAGGAAATCAAAATGGATCAGCACTTTCCCGATTGCATCCGCCGCAGCACCGGCTGCTGCTCCCGTAGCTGACGAGACAGCATCTGCCGCAGTCGCAGAGGACACCGCATCCGCACCCTGAGCGGCATTCGAACTGATACCGAGGATACTGTTATACCAGGCATCTGCTCCGCGGAAGAAGCCGGTCAGTTTCGGAGAAACCATCCACCCTTCCACGATCTTCATTATGCCTTCGAATACCCATACCGCACCCAGCCAAATCCTTAAAGGCACCAGTAAAAAGCTTGGAGTCCTGTTTGAAAAATGGCCGCCCACAAAGCTTCTGCAATTCCGTATGGTAAAGAATTCATGCTTGATATAGCTGAATACTTTATTCCAACCAAGAACCTGTATAAAATAAATAATATTGATAAAATGCTTTGAAACCATTGCAAGAAAGGAGGGCAGGCTGAACATATGCTTTGGCATACCGACGTAGGCTACACCGTAGCGCCCGCCAATGCTGACCATAACTCCGTGGAAGGCAGGTTTATATACCTCCGCTTTCCCTCGTCCGGTTATCTCACTGACAATATTATGCGCAATGACATCCGCACACTGTTCACAGTTTTCAACCATCTGGGGAACCGGAGTTTCTTCCCCCTCCGGTACATAGTACATATTATCACCGGCAACATATACATTCCGGTCTCTTGAAGAACGAAGATATGGATCTACCTGAATGCGGCCGCCGCGAACCAGTTCAAGAGTATCGCCGGCCGCCTGCGTGATATTCGTGCTTTGGATACCGGCCGCCCAGATCACGGTACCCACGGCCTGGCGTTCCACCTTATCATTTTCTTTATACTCTATATAACCGCTTTCCAGGCTGCATACGGTTGCGTTAAGAATAAGCTTTACCCCCATTCTGATCAGCCGTCTGCTTACTTTTTGGGAGAGCTTTTCGGGAAGATTCGGAATCGGCCTGCTGAGCCCGTCTATATTACACAGTGTTACATCATATCTGCTAATGTCATATTTTTCACAAAGAACCGGTACATATTCAGCCAGTTCACCAACCATTTCTACCCCCGTGAAGCCTGCACCGACAACATAAAAGGTTAATAGCTTCTTTCTCCTGGCGGCATCCGCTTCACACGCCGCTTTCCGAAAGGATTCATGAATATGGTCCCTTAATATCACCGCATCCTCATAAGACCATAATTTGTAGGAATATTCTTCCGCACCCGGAACACCGTAGAAGGCAGGCTTAGAACCCGCAGACAGTACGAGATAGTCATAGCCGTATGACTCTTCGGTTCCGTAAACCATTCTCTTCGCATAATCTATTGATGTTACCGTATCAAGCTTTACATCAACCTTTCTGCCGGCAAATACCTTTTTTAAGTTAATACGTATACTATCCTCCTCCACACGGTCGGCTGCTACCTCATGAAGCTCCGTTAGCATGGTATGGAAAGGGTTTTTATCGATGACAGTTATGCTAAAGTCGTTACTTTTTGTTTTCTTCAGCCTTTTTGCCAGTTTCTTAGCCGTAAGGATACCGGAATACCCCGCACCCACTATTACAATTTTCTTCATATCCAGTCCTTTCTATACTTTTTAAATATGACATATATGGATTATATCTAATTCGACATATTTCGTCAATATTTTTATTTTTTTTTTAACAATCTTTCCTTAAGTTGCAGTATTAGTATTTACAAATCTTATAAATCAATCCGTTAAGTAAGTACCCGGCTGAGCATTTTTATCAGGATGTATTTACATAAAAAGGGACTGTTGCAAAAACTCATAAATATGAATTTTGCAGTAGTCCCTTTTAGAAATATTATTTTCGGGGATTAAAATACCTGACCGTATTTGGATTTATGCAGATATTTCTCTTTTGTAGCAAGGCCGCCCCTTATATGCCTTTCAGATTTATTCAGGTCCAAAACGACTCTGGCTCTGTTGGCCAGGGATGGATAAATCTGCACCAGACGTTCGGTAACGTCTTTATGTACGGCTGTCCGCTAATCGAACGTTAATTGTAGATATTAACCTGTAAATTTTTCGTCAGATTTACCATAAAATTATTTATCTTAGAATATTTTTACATCATTGTATATAAATGGTAATTTTTCTGTTGACAATTGGAAAATCGTTGAGCTATAATACTCTTTGGACAGAAAATGACATTATTTAACTATTTTTCTTAAAGATTTTTTAAAATTTTACAATTATTTTCAAGAATTATGTTATCTGCTGTCATTTTAAAGATATTTAACCTTATAAGGGCAAACTCTTCGAAAGACGAGGACGCAAAGCTACGAGTCTAAGGTGTCAGCACTACGACGGTCGAGTTGCAGTAGTTATATAGCCATTTGTGGCGAAAGCTACATTTGGCTTTTTATTATGCCGGAAGCAATAAGAAGCTCACCGCCGACTGTCCGTGACATCATGGTTACCGACAATAGAATGAATTGATATTAAGGAGGGTTAAAAATTGAGTCTTATGAAACGTATTTTATTAAAATGCAGGACGTATCTGCCGATGTCCGCCGCCATACTTTTAATCATTGCAGGCTTTCAGACCATTACCTTTTTCATGGTCCGCTCCATGCTAAGAGGAGCCGGAGGGGATTCCGTCCAGGATATCCAAGGTTTCCGGACCTATATGCTGTTGTCTGCCATTCTTATCTTTATTCTGTTTCATATTGTTTTTATCGTTATCCTCCACCGGAACGCAGGAGCCTCTGCGGAACTCACAGCGGCATTAAAGGAAATCGCTTCCGGCAATTACGGGATCAAGGTTGCTTTGACCGGAAACAGTGAGTTAACGGAGCAGGGCGGGTATTTGAATCAGATCCGGCATAATGTACTGGAATTTATCAATTCGATAACCGAAGCAATTGAAATCTTAACCGTAGCTTCCAGTGAAATGAAAAACTCCTCCGCCGAAATGAGCTCCCTGTCCACTAAGGTTACGCAGTCTATCTCGCAGCTGGCCGACGGTGCGGGGCAGCAGGCGGAATCAAACGAAAACGGAAGCGTCCGGATTAATAATATCGTAGATACCATAGAATGCATCGCCCAGGATATGAATGCTTCCGAGCAACTGGCCGAAACCGCATTTGATGCAATGGATTCCGTGAAAAGCACCATTCACCGCCAGGAAACGAAAATGGATGAAAGCAAGCAGATTTCCGGTAAAGTAGGAGAAGCAATCACGGACTTAATGGATAGATCCCAAAAAATCGGTGATATCGTACAGGTTATGAATAACATAGCAAAGCAAACCAACCTGCTGGCATTAAATGCGGCCATAGAAGCCGCCAGGGCCGGAGCGCAGGGGAGGGGATTTGCGGTCGTATCCAGTGAGATCCGGGATTTGGCGGAGCAGTCCGGAGAATCCAATAAACAGATTACGGAAATCATTTCCGAAGTGCTGCGAAGTATAGAGAATACCGTGGAGCAAATCAAAAAATCGGATTTGCTTGCAATAGAACAGGAAAAGGCTTTGAACGAAACCGTACGGGCTATCGGTGAGATCTCCGATAAAGTCGACTCCATCACCACCAAGGTAAAAGCAGTTTCAAGCGCTACGGAATCCCTGATTGAAGATGCGAAAGAAGCCGACGGAATGATCGCGAACATTGCAAGTATTTCCGAAGAAACAGCGGCATCCACACAGGAGGCAGCCGCAACAATGGAGGAACAGAACGGTCTTATCCAGGTTATTTCGGAATGTTCCGCCGAGCTGAATTCCATTGC
>JAEWSD010000152.1 GCA_023398615.1 Bacillota bacterium | reverse complement strand
ACCGGCAGAAACGGTACGGCAAGCAGGAGCAGGCCGACATAGTAAATCCACCCGGCAGGTATCCGTTTATGTGCGATCCCGATAAAAGCTATATATACTATTGCAATCAGAGAAAACTCAATCCCTGAAGCCAATACCCAATGAAATACGGAATAAATCATTATTTCCCTCCTTTTCTTTTTATCAGCTCCAGAAATTGTCCGATGTCGTTTTCATTAATCTTCTTTGCATCATACAAAGTATTAAAAATACTCAGGACAGAATCCTCATGATACTGCTTTACAAAGGAATCCGTCTCGAATTTAAGATATTCATCTTTGCTGACCAGCGGGTAGTAGATACGTTCATTACCGTTCTTTTCCGTTTGCAGGAATCCGCGGCTGACCAGCCGGTTCATTAGAGATATTACGGTTTGCACCTTCCAGTCTTTTCCTGCGCTTAACTGCTCCATCACCATATTAACGCCGAACGGCGGAGCAAGGTTCCATACTGCTTTCATTACCTCAAATTCAGCATCCGGTAATCTCTTGATCATATCCGAATCACCTCCGGGAATAGTTTAGACATTTGTCTGTTTACATTATACATTTGTCTAATCGTTTTGTCAATATTTTCTTTTATTGGGCAGGAAAACTAAGCTCGATGACAAACATATCCTGATCCATCCTGGCTTTTATCTTTCCCTTCATTTTCTCAACCAGTATCTTTGAGATTGTAAGCCCCAGACCCGTACTTTGGTTATTCCGGGTTAAATTCCCGGTATAAAAGCGGTCGAATATGAACTTTAATTCTTCCTCCTTCATTCCGTTCGTATCATTCCGAAACTCTATGATGCAGCTGCCTTTCAGAAGGTATTGCCGGAGGATGAACTGCTTCCCGGAATACTTTAATGCATTCTGAAGCAGATTATTTAGGATCCGGTTAAATTGTATCTTATCCGCTATGATATGGCAGGTTTCCTTCCCCAGGATAACCTCCGCCTGTATCTGCCTTTTCTCAAATTCATTATAGTAAGCGACCACTGCTTCACTTAAGGTATTTTGTACATGTACCGCATCCAGAAGTATCGGATAGTTTTCCCCCTCAATCCTGGATAATTCATAGAAGTCCTGAATAAACCCCTGCAGAACCTTCGCCCTTCTGCGGATGATCCGCAGATACTCACGGCGCTCCTCTTCGTTTGTCTCAGTGTCCTGAATCAGGTCTACGTATCCCAGGATTGATGTTAGGGGGGTTCTTAAGTCATGCGAGATATTTTCGATCTCTCGGCGGGTCTGGGTCTCTCTGCGCTGATAGATAATACGCTCCTGCTGTCTTGCGTTATAGATGTCATTAATATTCTTAAGTAATTTTTCAATGCCCGCTTCGGCAGAGATTGCTTTTATCCGCCGGTTATTTTCCGGATGCTCTTCAATCTCCCGCATTTGCTTCGAAGCCGAGCGGATTACTTTCTGAAGCAATCCGTAACGAATGGCAAGAATCATATTTATGAATACCAATCCCAAGCAAATATACAGCATACCGTTCCGCCTCCTGTCCCCGATTCCTTTCATAGCCGCAGATACCTGTCTAAAATATCTGCGGCCGGAAGTGCAAAGAAAAACCGTCTTCACCTGTTATTTGATTTCTTTTTTACGAAATACCGCATATCCGACTGCGATCAGCAAAATCGTCTCAAGGATACCGATGATCCAACAGTTCCGGAGTCCTTCCTGTGTGCTCCAATAAAGTATCGTTTCCTGACTGGCGGGATCGTAACCGTTATAATTTAGGATATTCCACGGCAGCACATCTGATAAGTGCTTGAAGGTCTGAAATCTCATAGCCAGAAGGTTGCACACGGTAGGAAGTCCGACCATGAGTCCCAACGCTGCCGTTACCGCGGCTCCGGAACCCTCTATCATAAAAACGGCACAGTTCATGGTAGCAAGCCCCACAATTAATAACGGCATTGCGGCAAAGCAGGTCCGGATTAAAATTCCCAGCTCGGCGGCTCCGGAATTCTCCAGTAAAAGGTAAGCACTTGTAATATAGATGCCTATGATAACAAAAAGTGCAATTACCGAATAAATAAGCTGCATAATGAATTTCCCGAAATAGATAGTTTCACGCGGTATTCCGTAAGCAACACAATTCTTCATCGTATTGTTCCGGTATTCGTTGCTGTAAATCATATTGGATACAACGATGCACAAAATATAAACCATACTTATACCGGTATAAGCAAGACTAAAGGCAAACTTCGTCGTAGCATACGGGAATGTGCCGTCCGACTGCTTGACGGCCGCCAGCACTATATTGGAACTCATCAGCAATAACGAACATATTCCAATAAAGATATAAGTTGATTTCCGATGAAGAACACGGTACGTTTCGCTCTTAAGGTAATTAATCATTGCTTCCACCTCCGACTAACTGAATAAAGTAATCTTCAAGATTGATTTCCCTGACATTAATAGCCTGTAAGCCGATACCATGTTTTACCGCCAGTTCACTGATAACGGCAGGCCGGTCCAAATGTTCATAGATGTGGATGGAATAATCCGGTGTAACCTTATAGGAATTATAGTTTAATTCTGTCTCCAGCAACGCCGTCATCTTTTCAACATTATCAACTTTTACTTCAATATACCTGTTGCATTCCCTGGTTAACTCCTCATTCGTGACTTGCTTAATAAGCTTTCCCCTGTCAATAAATCCGTAACAGGTTACAAGATTGGAGAGCTCCGACAGGATATGGCTGGATATGAGGATGGTAATTTTTTTCTCGGTATTCAGTTTAATCAAAAGATTACGTATCTCAACAATGCCGAAAGGATCGAGCCCGTTAATCGGTTCGTCAAGCAGCAGAATCTCCGGCTTATTCATAAGCGCTAAGGCCAGTCCCAGCCTTTGCTTCATGCCTAATGAAAAATTCTTATACTTTTTGTTGCCTGCATCCGTCAGTTCTACCTCGGCCAAAGCCTCTCCCACACAGCTTTTGCCGGGGATTCCCCTCTGGATGCGATAATATTCCAGGTTCTGCACGGCTGTCAGGTAAGGATAAAAGCTTGGTGCCTCTATGATGGCACCTATCCTTCTTCTTGCCTTATTCAGACCTTCGTTTGAGGCCATATTGAACAGGGAAATTTCTCCGTCTGTTGCATAGGCCTGGCCGGTGAGAAGCCGCAGCAAAGTTGTCTTGCCGGCGCCATTTTTCCCAACGATCCCATATATTTCCCCTTCCTTTATTTCCATGTTAATACTGTCTAGTGCAAATACAGCTTTATACTTTTTTGTAAGATTTTTCGTTGCTAAAATTACCCCTTGCATTTTACATTCCTTTCTTCCGATATGTTTTATAAACAGGATTACAAGATAATTATAGAGATATTATTTTAACAAGTACTAAATGAATTATAAAAAAAGTATAAAGATATAGTACCTGTACCCTAAAGCTTATATCCGATTCCCCAGACTGTCCGGATGTAGGAATCGTCATCGTATTCCTTTATCTTTCTGCGGATATTGCTTATATGTACATTAATGGTATTGTCTTCTCCGTAATATCCCGTCTTCCAGATATGCCGGTACAGCTGTTCCTTGGTAAATACACGGTCCGGATGCTTTAAAAACAGCAGCAGTATGTCGAATTCAAAAGCTGTCAGTGAGATCGGGCTGCCCTTTACGAATGCCTCCCGTGAAACGGAATTAAGTGCGAGCTGTTTCCATGCATATTCGTCTTTCTCTTCGGGCACGGGCGGTTTCAGCCTGCTTCTTCGGAGCAGGGCTCCGACACGGGCAAGTACTTCGTCCCTCTCAAACGGTTTGGTCATATAGTCATCCGCACCGTTCTTCAGGGCACTTACCTTATCCTCTAAAGTGCTCTTTGCAGATATGACAAGAATTGGAGTCTGAATCCTGCTTCTCGTTTCCGTAATCAGTGCTTCCCCGGTTATCCCCGGAATCATTAAATCCAGCAATATTAAATCAAAGGAGTTCAAGGTAAGCTGCAGCTTCGCCTCAGAGCCTGAAAATGCGCTTACTGCCCGGTAACCTTCCCGTTCAAGATAGCGGCGAAGAAGGCCGTTAATATCTTCATCATCTTCAACCACTAATATATTAGCCTGTTCCTTATCCATCCGTTTTCCTTCTTTCTATAATCAATTAATACCATTTTAATTGATGCCATTATTTTCTATAGATTATAGCATAATCAAATATGTAAAACAATGAATTTAATTTGAAAAAAAAGGGATTCAGTGATATGATGTTGATAATTGGCACTGTGAGGTGATAGAAATGGAAAGAAGGAAGCCGGATTATATACTTTATACGTTAATACTGTTTGCATTCGGATTAACGGTATTCACATCCGCAACTTTTAAGGTTGACAACGTAAGAATCGATAATGAAAAAGCCCTCCGGTTTAATGACGGCTGGATCTGCCTGAATCCCGGCGGGGACACCTCTGCCCTGACGCTTCCGTGCAAGGTGGCATCAAAAGCCGGAGAAACCGTCACAATAATGAATCGTATCCCGGATAACCTTGGCGGGCTGACGCTGGCTTTTCTTTCCTCCGATCAGCTCTTAAAAGTGTCTTTCGACGGCAAAGAGTCTTACTCCTTCGGATACCATGATAACAGAGCCTTTGGGGAAACACCCGGGACTGCATGGCATTTTATACAGATACCTTCCGGTTTGTCAGACAAAACCGTAACGGTAGAATTCCGTTCTCCTTACAACAGCCGCAGCGGTAACCTTCCGGATATGTATATAGGTACAAAGAGTGCCTGTGTGTTTTATCTGCTGAAATCCCATATCGCTGAGTTCGTATTATGCTGTTTCATACTGCTATTTGGAATTGCTCTAATCATCCTCTCCATACTCATTAAAAATTTAAAAACGAGCGCAAGGAATCTGTTCTATCTTGGGCTGTTTTCCGTCATTATGTCAGTTGCTTCCATGATTGAAACCAGATTGCTGCAGTTCTTTCTGGGCAATCAATCTGTTTTTTCTGTCAGTATCTTTCTGCTTCATCTCATTGCTCCTGTTCCAATGATCCTTTATCTGGGGAACAGCTTCCTTTCCGGAAGAAAACATATCTATAACGTCATGGCTTATGTTTTTGAGCTTAATTTTATTATCAGTACAAGTCTGCATATCTTTCGTATAAAAGACTTTTCAGACACAATCCGGAGCTTTCACATACTGCTGGTACTTTCCTGCTGCTATATCATCTTTTCAATGGTTAAGCTGGCAATCTCCTACCAATGGAATCCCCGGCTAATCAGCTTTTGCGGTGCACAGCTTGTTCTGATCGTCTCCGTCCTGATCGACATCCTGCGTTTTTATATCATGCATGCGGAGGATGTTACCGCCTCCCAGCGACTGGGGCTTCTGGTATACATCACCATACTGAGCATCCTTGACATACGAAAAGTACAGTCCCTTATGAAACAGGGCGTGGAAGCGGAAAATCTGCGGCATCTTGCCTATGAAGACGCTTTGACCAAATGCAAGAACCGCATCTATTTTGAGGAATCTTTTACCGGAATTGAAAGGGAAATCGAACAAAAGCCATATATTGCAATCGCCGTTTTTGATGTCAATAACCTTAAAAAAATAAATGACCGCAGAGGCCACAGCAAGGGTGACAGCATGCTGATATACGCAGCGGAACTGATTAAAAAATATTTCTCGGAATACACCGATGTATGCAGGATAGGCGGAGACGAATTTGCTTTCGTCATAACCGACACTCCTCCTTTTCATGTGGAACGCATCTTTAACCGCTTTAAGCAGGCGATGATAGCGGAAAGGAGCAAGGATGAGATCGGATTCGATATTGCGTATGGATATGCTTACTTTAACCCGGACATCGACAGGGACTTACAATCAACCTTCAACCGCGCGGACAGCAAGATGTATGAATGCAAAAGGAAAATGAAAAACTCCCCCACTAAGTAAACAATCAATGGACATAATGGAAAGCAGTATCACCCGGCAGGATTCCTCTCCAAATACTTTCCCATAATTTCAGCAGCTATTCCGACTAATTCCCCGCAAGGCCTTTTTTTATAATATTCTTTCGTACGAAGCTCCGGAACCGGGCTGTCTTTGCCCTTCCCAAGACCCAGCAGCTCCCTGCATATAATGGAATGGTTCATTTCTTCAAATTCGTTTGCCAGAAGCTGAATCCTTTCATAATGCTCCGCTTTTTTGCCATTATCCCTCGGATCCGTATATCCGTATATCATTCCGGCAGCCATAAACATTCCGGTTACCGCACCGCAAACCTCTCTGAGCCTGCCCATTCCCGCCCCAAAGGAGGAACTTATCTTTAAAGCTGTATCAAAATCCATCCCATATTCATCAATAAATGCAAGGAAAACGGATTGGGCACAATTATAGCCTTCCTGAAACAGTTCCATTGCACGTTCTGCGTG
>JAEWSD010000073.1 GCA_023398615.1 Bacillota bacterium | reverse complement strand
TGGAGATCAAGATGAACATAAAAATTAATAGCAAAATTAAATTACTTTATACTTGACATCCTGAAAAAATGTAGTAAAATATATACGTTACTAATTTGCAGTCGTGGCGGAATTGGCATACGCGCTAGATTCAGGTTCTAGTGAGGGTTAACCTCGTGAGAGTTCAAGTCTCTTCGACTGCAGTAAGTAAAAGCAAGGGTTTCAAAGTTTGAATAAGCTTTGGAACCCTTGCTTTTTTACGCTTCTTCCGCTTCCTTTACGATCTGTTCCAGCACATTGATCAGATCCTGAAGCGTGTATAACTCCACATTTCGTTCCAATATGGCGTTTTTCAAATTGACTGACAATGTTTCGAATTTACCCTGGATGGCAGGTGCAACATATGACATATCCACTACGCATAATTCAGGCTTCCGCCAGGTGGCGCCTGAATTATCTTCCTTTCTCCCGTACGTTTTTGCCGGGTGTTTTATATCCCTGAAAATTATAAAAATAGAATTTTAAAAGTCTGTTCAAAGTACATTTTATCCAATATCTGCGGATTCATGTATGGTTCTTTTAATCCGGCGGGTAAATGCAAAATTCCGGTAAATTCCAGTATTTTGCAAGGAACCTTTTCTAAAGCTGATACGTCTAATTGATATAAAGAACAAAGTGTTAGTGTGAGAAAAGGTATTTTCATACTCGGTAAGTAAAATCGAAATGGAGGATAACAATATGTTTAAATTAAAATTAATGAAAGGTATCTTATTTGGTACATGTATCTCGTTATTATCATCCGGAGCCGCATTTGCAGCGACAAAAGGAGAAGCGCCAACTGTTCAGGCGGCTGCTGTTTCGGCAGAGGACAAAGGAGAAGGCCAATCCGGGAATTCCGGGGGACAGGATAGCCGGACCGATGAAGGTCTGCTGGAGAAACAGAAAGAAATTGATCAATATGTTTTTACGGATAACATTGATAAACTGAAAGAAATGGGCTTTGAAGCCGTATATACCGGCCAGTCGGAAGGTTATGTTGAGATCGGTATTACACCGTATAAGGAGGAATATGCCGACTTCCTGTATGAACAATTTGGGAAAGAAACAGTTAAGGTTGTCGAGGGTGAGAAAGCAATGCTTTATACCACAATGGAAACAAGCGCACCGGATGCTTCCGTATCCGCGGATGCCGGTAACGATGATGTTGCTGTGGAAGATTCCTCAAAGATGGCTGAGTCCGGTCTTGCGGCAGATGTAAACCAGGAGGACGCATCGGATAATGATAACCTGGTAAAGACAAGCGGAATTGCACCCGATGAATTAGGCAATGCGGACAGTAATAATTCCATAATGTTTATCATGGTCACTTTAATCGGTGCGGCAATCCTTATAAGCGGGATCGTTATGATTGACAGAAAGAAGCAAATGAAAAAGTAAAAAAGAAGGCAAAGAGAAGCTGTTGCAGAAGCTCAACCGGTTATGAACATTTCAAGGAAAGGTTCACAACATTATGAGTTTTGCAGCAGCTTCTTAAATCATGGGTTAAACTGCATTGTGGCAGAATGCTGCAATACGGTCAATTGGAATATCACAAATAGAGCCGACATTATTATAAACAGGGTATTGCGGCATGCCATACTGTCCCTGATCACCATAAGTCCCGTTACCGCAATAGTCCTGTCCGTCATTGCAAACATTGCTGATCGGACAGCTCGGTGGTGAACTCTGTCTGTTGACAAGGCGGATGAAATCATCGTTTACTTCCATCAGGACGCCTGAAAAACCGTTTCCGGAAGCTCCGCCGCTGGTAGTGAATACCAATACATTTTCTCCGATAAATTTTTTGATGTGTTTCACAAAGCATTCATTTCCTCCGTAATAACCGTTGCCATTTCCATAAGATGACATATGAATTCCTCCTCTATAATATCAATATTTTTGATCCGCTAAATAGCATTGTGCGTGAACGAAACTATTTTATCAAACGGTATATCACACACAGATCCGGTCCGGAATCCCGGATACCCCCAGTTTTGGCTGCATATGCCGGGATTGCCCCCGCATACGTTGGAGATAGGGCAGTTGGGAGGGGAGCCCTGCTGACTCAGTAATCTGACAAAATCACAATTTATTTCCAGTAAAATACCTTGAAAACCGGAGCCGGATGCTCCGCCGCTGGTTGTAAAAATCAATACATCTTCACCGATGAATTTTTTCATGTGTTCAATCAAGCATCGATTTGCTCCATAACCACGGTTGGAACCGTTATATGACATATGAATTCCTCCTTTTTAATTATTCGAAGAGTCAAATAAGATTTTGTCATACTTTATAATATGTTTCGTGATACCTTTTGTGACATAAAATATAATAAAAATATAAAATTCAACATTTTTCTTAAGGCCGTAAAAAACACAATTCAAATAATTTCTCATAGTATAAATAATGTATTATTATGGAGGAAAGCGGAATATGTATCGTTACTTTAATGAATTTCCTGATTACATTATAAACAGCAGGGCAGCGGGAAGAATGCGGTCAATGGAGAATACTGCCGACAGTCTCCCGTATGAGACGGAAATCATAGCTGATAACCTGGTTATCCCCTGGGCAATTGCGTTCAGTGATGACGGCAGGATATTTTTTACGGAACGACCGGGAAGGATCCGGCAGATAATAGACGGAAGATTGCAGCCTCAGCCGCTTATTACTTTTGAAGCGCCGTTTATCAGTGAAGGAGAAGGCGGATTGATGGGGATTGCGCTGGACCCGGGTTTCATGGATAATCATTTCATTTATGCCATGTATTCCTATGCGGAAGACAGTCAGTTTTATAATCGCGTTGTCAGGCTGATCGAACAGGATAATAGGGCCTATATTGACAGGATACTTATGGATAGAATTCCTGGCAGCAGGTACCATGACGGGGGGAGGATAAAGGCCGGACCTGACGGGAAATTATATATTACGGCAGGCGACTCTGCAAATCCTTCTCTGGCACAGGATATTACAAGTAATGCCGGAAAGATACTTCGTATTAATACGGATGGGAGCATTCCGGAGGATAATCCCTTTCCCGGTTCACCCGTATACAGTTACGGGCACCGGAATCCGGAAGGACTGGCCTGGGATGGGAGCAATCAATTATATGAGTCGGAGCATGGTCAAACCGCACATGATGAGATCAACCGGATAATGGCCGGAGGGAATTACGGATGGCCGCTTGTCCAGGGAGATATGGATATTAGTGATATTACAGTTCAGAAACCGCTGATACACAGCGGTGATATTACCTGGGCACCGTCCGGAATTACCTTTGTAAGCCGGGGCCCCTGGCAGGACAAATTGCTTGTAACGGCGTTAAGAGGAGAAGCGCTTTTGGTAATGACACTGAATGAGGACGGGACAGCAGTGGAAAAAACGGAATCATTGCTTGAAAACCAGTTCGGACGTCTGAGGGAGGCCGTGGAAGGAAGGGATGGTTCCATATATCTGGCAACAAGTAATATGGACGGAAGAGGCAATCTTCGCAGCAATGATGATAAAATAATCCGTCTGGTACCGAAACCGGATTGACTAATGCCGTAAGGGACTGTAAGATATAATGAGGTCAGGAAATGACTGCGAATGATAGAAATGTCAAAACACATCATAGACGGAAGGTAATTTAAATGGGACAAAATAAAGAAACATTGATGCGGAGAACGGTGATTGTATGGCTGGGGGCAATGATCTGCTGTGCCTTATGGGGAAGCGCTTTCCCATGTATAAAGCTTGGTTACGGTATGTTTCACATTCCGGCGGAGGCTGTGGGTTCACAGATACTGTTTGCGGGTTACCGGTTTACGCTTGCAGGAATCCTTGTTATCCTTATGGGAAGCGCTCTAAACCGCAGGCTGCTGCTACCGAAGAAAGAATCGTTTGGAAAGATTATAAAGCTAAGCTTCTTTCAGACCATTGCCCAGTACCTGCTGTTTTACATAGGACTGGCACATACAACAGGAGTTAAGGCGTCCATTATAGAAGGTGTAAATGTATTCCTTGCGATACTGATAGCCAGCCTGCTTTATAAGCAGGAAAAACTGAACACGCTTAAAATGGCAGGCTGTATAGTCGGTTTTGCCGGAGTAGTACTGGCAAATGTTACAAGGAACGGTCTGGATATGAATATGAGCCTTCCGGGTGAAGGATTCATATTCCTGTCCGCCACGGCATATGCTTTTTCTTCCGTTTATCTGAAAAAGTATTCAAAGTATGAGAATCCTATGATACTTAGCGGCTATCAGTTTATTGCAGGCGGGATCGTAATGATTGTCTGCGGTTTGGCGGCAGGCGGGAGGGTTAGCGGCTTTACCCTGCCGAATACTATGATGCTGGTCTATCTGGCGTTCGTTTCAGCCGTGGCTTATTCCCTTTGGGGTATACTGTTAAAATATAATCCGGTATCAAAGGTTGCCGTATTCGGATTTATGAATCCGGTCTTCGGAGTCTTGCTATCCGCCCTGCTGCTGGGGGAATTAACGAGTATCGGATGGAAGAGTATTGCGGCTTTGGTCCTGGTGTGTGCGGGAATATATATTGTGAATCAGGTAAAAACAGAAGAAAACCACTGCCTTTAAATAGTACCGTGATACTTACTGCTCCGGGGCAACCGGCATACTGTTCCAGAATGCATCAAAGGTTTCCTGATCCATCCGGAAGAAACCGGCCGTAGAAGCAAAGACATAGCCGTTCTTAAACAGACGAAGACTGGTAATCAGGTTATCCTTTGTCCTTACATAGATGAATTTCTGACTGTCGAAAGCCTCATTTTCCGTAAACATATCGGGCTTATCTCCTTCCGGGACGGAGGTGTAAAGCCCGTCAATAAACCGGAGGAAGCTTTCGTCGATTTCTTTGTCCTTACGTTCAACTTTTCCGTAATTCCAGCTGTCAAAGCTTTCCCACTGCAAGGATATGATATTGTCACGAAGCTTTAACACATCAAAGTAATCCGTCCCGGTATTTAAGACCTGCCCGCCGAAGCTGTCATAGATTCCGCAGTAAACTTCATCTTCATATTCATTGTAAACCATTAACCGGTATTTGCTGTCATAGCCTTTTACCGTATATACCTCACTTTCACCGACAGTAGAAGCAAATTCTTTCGCATAGTCCTCCTGCTTGCTCCATTCATCGATACTTCCCTTCGTTTTTCCAAGGTAATCACCGCGTAAGTTAAGGATATCCTCTTTACTCATCTTATAATTCTCATCCGTTACCAGCGTGGTATTGCTTTGCGTATAGATTCTTCCCTGATATACAAACAGGCCTATCATATCTGCTTTTATTCCGTTTGCGGCTTCGGAAGGCAATTCTATAAGCGGAACGGTGATGCCTTTTTGTCCGGTTTCCGGCGCCGCAACATCGGAATCATTGGAGTCGTCGGAGTCGGTAACGACAAGATTCCCGTCATTCTTCGGCGGGGTAATTCTGCCGTAACGGAAAGCTGCGGCAGAGAGAATGACGGCAAGTACCACGCCTGCCAGAGAAAATATAAGTTTTCCGGAAAACGGATGATGTTCCTGTCTGTTTTTTAGCGCGGCTTTCATAAGCTTTGCGGTTCTCTCGTTGAAGTCCGGTGAAATACGCAGTTTATCCAATGCTTTCACATAGTCATATTGATTCATATTCAAAACCTCCTGCTAATTTTGTTCTCAGTAAGTCCCTGCCTCTAGAGAGCCAGGTCCCAATAGTAGCCGGCCTTTTAGCCAGTAACCTTGCTATTTCGTTTATAGAATATCCTTCATAGTAAAACAGATGAATCACAGCCCTGTATTTTTCCGGCAATTCCAGGACTGTAATCATTATATCGCTTTCTTCCTTCGGAAGATAACCGATGTCCTCCCCGAGCGGAACCTGCAGTCTGTTCCGGGAAGCTTTCAGGTGATTCTTGCATTTATTGATGGTAACTCTGAGCAGCCAGGCCTTTTCATGCTCCTCATTTTCGAAATTCTTTCCGCGGTTCATTAAACTGACGAACACATCCTGAACGATATCCTCGGCATCGGGTGTATTTTTTACATAAGTGAATGCCAGTTTAATCAGCATTGCGGAATAGTTTTCCAACAGTCGCTCTATATATGCATCGGTACCAAATGTATAGGGCATTATCCTATCAACTCCTTTCACTGATAATACAATCGAGAAGCCTTAAATTTTTCAAATCAATCAATTAATTTTTAATTATAGCAAATATTTATAATTTCATTCGAGAAAGGAAGTGATTAACTTTTGGCTTGTATAGTAAATCATTATAGATGTATAATATAGGAGAATCAAGTCAGAAATCAGAGCAGTGATGTCCTGCCGGAGGGAAATAATTTGAAAAGCATTATTTCGATATTTTCAAAGAATGACAGTAAACCGATTGATTTAAACAATATTGAAAAAGTGAACAGGAAAAAAAACATCGAAAAAATATTTATGCTGTTTCTTGTTATGTTTATCTGTACCGCGATTTCGATGGTTTTTTTTCGGGTAAAAATGTTTGAATCAAATATCGTAATGGTATATATCCTTGGAATTCTCTTATTTTCATATCTGAGCGAGGGATATATTTACAGCTTATCCTCCTCAGTATGTGCGGTTCTTTTATATAATTTTTTCTTTACGGAACCCTACTATAACTTAAAGGTAAACGATCCGAATTATCTGATAACTTTTTTTGTGATGTTTGTTGCCGGCTTTATAACCAGTATGCTTACCATAAGGGTAAAATTAGAGAGGCAGCAGGTCGAAGACAGGGAAAAATATATTTCTTCATTATACTACATCGAAAAAAGGCTTCTTAATGTTAAGAGCGAAAGTGATTTAGCCGGGACTTCTGCAGAAGAAATTGCAAGGCAGCTTAAAGCGAATGTGATGGTCCGGATCTATCATACTACCGGTGAATTGGCATGTCAGAGTATTGAGGGAATCGATATTTTTATGGGAGATGCCGATCGGGCCGCATGTACGGAAGCATATCAGTCGGGAAGCCCTTGCGGATACGGGACAACACTTTTTTCCGATGCGGCGGCTTACTATAAACCGATACTAAGCCAAAACGGGGTATTGGGCGTAATTGGAATTTCACTTCCCGACGGATTGGAATTCTCTTACTCTCAAGCCACCTTTATTGAAGTGATAATTCCACAGATCGCCGTTGTAATGGAACGTCTGAGAATCTCGGAGCAGCAGCACAGAGTCCGGACAGAGATGCAGAAAGAACGTCTGCGGGCCGACATCCTAAGATCGGTCTCTCATGATTTTCGTACTCCCTTAGCCGGTATCATGGGTCTGGCAAGTACGGCATTGGATAATTTTGATAAGATAAGCCCGGAGGTGTGTAAGAACTTTCTGCAAAGTATCTATGAGGATGCTGACTGGTTGAATGAACTGGTAGAGAATCTCTTGCAGACGACACGGTTTGAGGAAGGAAAAATAAAGCTTAATATTATGGAGGAAGCGGCGGAAGAAATTATATCCGATGCAGTTACCCATGTGAAGAGACATATACGAAATCACAATATTTATGTGAAAATACCTGATGAGATTATCTTAATAGAGGTTGACGGCGTCTTAATAAGGCAGGTTATAATTAATCTCCTGAATAATGCAATAAATTATACCCAGGAAAGTGATATTACTGTTTCATTATATCGTGAAGGGAACCGTGTGATTTTTGAAGTAAAAGATACCGGCCCCGGCATTTTGCCGGATGAATTATCGCATATATTCGAACGTTATCACCAGAGCAAATCTGGTAATTTAACACACCGAAGAGGTATGGGGCTGGGGCTTGCCCTTTGTAAATCCATTGTTGAGGCTCATAACGGAGCAATTTCGATCATGAATAATGAACCTCACGGAACAATAGTGAACTTTTATGTATTATTAGAAAAGGAGCAGGCGGATGGAACCATTAATTCTAGTTGTGGATGATGAGAAATCAATAAGAAATTTTCTGCATTTTTCAATTGAGACCCAGGGGTATAAATGCATCGAAGCTTGTGACGGCTCGAACGGGATGATGTTAGCCGTCTCACGTAATCCTGATATAATGATACTGGATCTTGGTCTGCCAGATATGGATGGAGTAGAGGTAATTAAGAAAATTCGGAGTATATCCCGCATGCCTATTATTATAATATCTGCCCGCGGTCATGACCGGGAGAAGGTGGACGCACTGGATGCCGGTGCGGACGATTATCTGACAAAACCGTTCAGTGTGCCGGAATTACTTGCCCGAATACGAGTTATTTTAAGACATAAGTCGGCGGAACATTCTATTGTACAAAATGATGACAAGACCGAATTTAAAATAAAAGATTTGGTCGTAGATACGGATAAACACAGAGTTTGGCTTAAGGATCGGGAGATCAGGTTAACTCCCAACGAATATAAGGTTTTAGTATTATTGGCTCAGAACCGGGGGAAGGTACTTACTCATAGATTTATAGTGGAAAACATATGGGGAGGAATAGTGGAAAGCGATACGCAATCGCTGCGTGTGTGTATGGGAAATTTAAGGCGGAAGCTTGGTGAGGATCCATCACAGCCGGAATATATCATAACGGAGATCGGTGTGGGTTATAGGCTGACCGAATAGAAAGAGGTGTTTCAAAAGTAAAAACTTTTGGAATACCTCTTTTTCCATTATATAAAAATTATAAACCCTGCAAGATCCTTATACAAAATTTATACCGGAAGGTATAGTCTTAAAGCTGTAAACAATCCGGGAGGCTGAGTCTCTCTTATTGGTACGCGTACGGAATACGCAGATGGGAGTCAGATATGATAGGAGAATTAATATCGGATAAATTCGGAAGATATGTTTCGGAAGCCGCTAAACTATTGCGTAAACATGAATATGAGGAAGCATATAAGTTTATTATGAAAGCGGCAGGTGAAAATCCGAACGCTCCTGAACCTCATAATCTGCTGGGAATCTGGTACGAATCACAGGGATATAACGATCTTGCCAGGAAACATTACAGGGTTGCCTATGTATTGGATCCGACCTATAAGCCGGCAAGTGTTAATCTGGAACGTGTGAGTACTTTATTCCTGAACAGGGTAATTGACATGGATTATGGGGAAGCGGAAAATGAAATCATAAGAATTGTAAGCGGTGAAAATTATGATTAAAAGGAGGTCTGGTTATGTATATAATTATAGTCGGCTGTGGACGGCTGGGCAGTAATCTGGCCAGAGGTTTATCTGATGGTGACAATGATGTCTGTATTATAGACAGAAGCGGCGATAAGTTGGATATCCTGGGGAGTGGTTTTAATGGGCAAAGAATCAAAGGGATCGAATTCGACAGCGATAACCTGGCAGAAGCCGGAATAAAACAGGCGGATGCGCTCTTAGCTGTAACTTCGGACGATAATATTAATATAACGGTATCACTCATCGCCGATAAGATATTTAAGGTTCCGAAAATTATTGCCAGAGTAAATGATCCTGACAGAAATTATATCTATAACGGATTGGGTATCAGTACCATTAATCCGATAGATTATGAGATTGAAATATTAAGAAATAAGCTGCCATTTAATCATCTGGATATGATAACGGCATTAGACAATAATTATGAGATTATTGATTTCCTGATTGATAAAGGAAAATCTATTACAATAGGGGAAATTGAGGATCGGTATCACTGTATCGTTTCGGCTGTGATTACCGGCGGAACGGTGAGGCTGCCTCAAAAAAACCATAGGATCCTGGATAACGACAGAATTGTATGCACCATCAAAAAGAATGATAAAGGGAAATTGATAAGTAGTTTATGCAAGGAGACGTTTATATGAAAACAATAATAGTAGGCGGAGGCAAGATAGGATATAACCTCTTTAAGATTCTTATAGAAAGAGGCTGTGAAGTTACCCTTATTGAACGAAATAAAGAAATCTGTATAAGGATTGCCGAAGATTTTGATGCGGATATCATCTGGGGAGATGGTACGAACCTGGAGGTGCTTAAGGATGCCGGAATCGAAAATGCGGAAATTATTGCGGCAGTGACCGGAACGGATGAAGAAAACCTGGTCATCTGTCAGATTGCTAAATTAAGCTTTCCTTCCATGAAGACGATTGCACGTGTAAATAACCCGAAAAATACGGTTATGTTTAAAAAACTTGGAATTGATAATACGGTATGCAGTACGGAAGTAATTGCTAATTTGATAGAGTACTCCTTTGAGAAAGACGATTATCGGATTATTGCCACCCTGGAACGGGGTTCTATGGTTATAGCCGAACTATTAATAAAAGAGAATAATATCTGGTGCAATAAGATGATAAGGGACCTGACACTTCCGGAGGAGTGTGTATTTGTATCCGTATTGCATGGGGAAAGTGTCATCTATCCAAGGGGGAATACCCTAATACTGCCAAATGATAAAGCAGTAATCATAACAAATAAATCTGTGCTTTCAGCTTTCATATCGGAATTATATGATGGGGGAAATAGAAAATGGGTATTAGGAAGAGTGAAATAAAAGGGATATTATTCGAAGGGTTTGCGGTATCGGCATATCTTATTGTTATTTTTGCCGCCGCAGTAATTATTATGGTGTGAATGGATGGGCAGGATGAAAAACAGAGCATACAATATGGAAATTATCAGTTACTATACAGGATATATTGTACTAATTGCAGCTGCTATTATGTTAATTCCGATTATTACTTCAATTCTTTTCGGAGAGTGGAACCCGATGCTGGATTTTATGATTAGCTGCGCAGTATCACTCATAACAGGATTCGTACTGATTCTGTCCGGCAGAAGAACAAAAGCGGACAAATTGAAAGTTCAATGGAAGCATGGATTTGCCGTTGCCGCTTTGTCATGGGTTGTAATCATGATTTTGTGTGCGATTCCTTACAGGCTGAGCGGTCATACACAGTCAATGCTGGATGCATGTTTTGATGTAATGAGCGGTTTTACGACAACAGGTTTGGTTCTGACACAGGATCTGGATCACATTTCAAATAGCTTAAATATGTGGAGACATCTTTTGACTTTTATCGGAGGCCAGGGAATTGTTGTTCTGGCCCTTTCCTTTCTGACAAAAGAAATCGGAGGAGCATATAAAATGTATGTCGGGGAAGGAAAAGATATTGAACTGCTTCCCAATGTAAGAGGCACTGCCAGGCATATCTGGAAGATTAGCATTATATATCTGTTAATCGGGACGGCAGCATTATGGGTAATTGGTATGACAATAGGTTTAAAACCGGTTTCTGCATTTTTACATGCATTATATATATTCGAATCATCCTGGAGTACGGGCGGTTTTGCACCGAATACTCAGAATATCATGTATTATCATAGTTTGCTGTATGAAATGGCTTCTATGATTATATTTATACTGGGTTCCTTTAATTTTGGCTTACATTATGCGGTATGGCAGGGCAAGAGTAAAGAGATAGTAAAGAATATTGAAGTCCAGAGCTTTTTCATTACTTCATTTACCGCCTGCATTCTTGCACTTTGGGGACTGTCAAAACTGCATATATATCCGGATGCTGTTGCCGGCATGCGCAGAATCATATTTAATGTGCTTTCTGCCCATACAACAACAGGGTTTGGCTCTGTTTATGCAAGACAGTTTGCTCTGGAATGGGGAGATTTCGGCATCTTAATCCTGACAGTCGTTATGCTGATCGGCGGCTCCGCATGTTCTACGGCGGGCGGGTTTAAAGGCTTAAGAGTCGGAATTGTATGCAAAGGCCTGATTATGGATGTTGGCCGGCTGATTTCTTCCGAAAGAAATATGAAGGTGTATAAATATCATCATATTAAGGACCGGCTTTTAGAAGATAATATAGTAAAATCCGCTGCAATTATTATCTGCTGCTATGGGGTAACGTTTATTACCGGTACTTTGCTTGGAACTTTTTACGGATATTCCCTTTCGAATGCGGCCTTTGAATCGGCTTCCGTCACAGGCAATGTAGGATTGAGCATTGGAGTTACGGCACCCTCTATGCCGGCCGCCATGAAGATTTACTACATCATTGCCATGTATTTGGGAAGGCTGGAATTTCTTTCGGTATTTGCTCTGATCGGTTTCATTGGAGGAGGTTTGTCTAAAGCATGTTTAAAATTGTTAAAACATTGATACTTACAGGAATAATAATATCTGCTCTTTCCATCAATGTAAAAGCAGATTCCGTTTATGAATTGAATGAATTAATTGAAAATGCCAAGGAGCTGGACGGCAAAGAACTCACGGTTCAGGGCGAAGTGATCGGTGAGCGCATGGACAGAGGCAGCCATACATGGATCAATATCAATGACGGAACGAATGCGATAGGCATATGGATGGATAAGGAGGAAGCCGATAAGGTGCGGTATTACGGAGGCTACAAACGGATAGGTGATACAGTAAAGGCAAGTGGAGTCTTTTACAGAGCCTGCCGGGAGCATGGAGGAGAGGCGGATCTGCACTGCAATTCGATTGAGGTAGTAAAAGAAGGGTACAATGTAAAGGATGAGGTAAAGTTCTCAAAAATTGTTTGTGCGTCCGTAGTCATCATTGTTGCCTTACTGCTATCCATGTTCAGTAATAAAATAATCAAAAATTCATTTTGAATTCATTTAAAGTAAGAAGGGTTAGTTTCCTATTTCTGATATAGGACACTAACTCTTTTTTAAAATATAAATCCAAATTGTATTTTGGTAAGATTTGGGATATGATAGTAAAAGCACCAGTATGAATGTAAAAAGGTAAAATATGTCGTTTCTTTTGCCGATAAAGCAAAAAATAACGGTAACAGACAGGGGGATTCCGGAATATATAGGTATAATGTGGTGAATTATCAGTGCAGTTTCACAGGAGGGGGAATTTAAATGAATGAATACCAGGGAACGTTTCAAAGATACGAGAAGAAATATTTGATAAATGAGCTGCAGTATAAGCTGCTTAGACAGCAGCTGCAAGGAAGGCTTAGTATCGATAAATACGGAAAAGTCATGATCTGTAACATATATTTTGACACACCCAGCCGTTTGCTGGTCCGCAACTCCCTGGAAAGACCGGTTTATAAAGAAAAATTAAGGCTTAGAAGCTACGGCACGCCGACTGACGGTGATACGGTATTTGTAGAGCTGAAAAAGAAATATAAGGGCATTGTTTATAAAAGGCGTGAGAGGATGGAACTGTCCTCAGCAGAACGCTACCTGTATGACAGGGAAACGCTTCCGTATCCGACACAGATTGCCAGGGAAATTAACTGGTGTATTAAATTTTATAAGGAACTGGTACCTTCTATGTATATCTCCTATGATCGTACCGCAATGTACAGTAAGGAGGATACGGGACTCCGGATTACCTTCGACCGTGATATTCTATGGCGGGAAGAAGAGTTACGTCTGTCCGGCGGTTCATGGGGTAATACTATGCTGGAAGAGGGCCGGCGGCTGATGGAGATTAAGGTGCCGGGGGCAATACCCGTCTGGCTTTCCCGCATACTGGATGAGCTTAAAATATATCCGGCTTCCTTCTCCAAGTACGGAAGAGGGTATCAGTTGTTGGAACTGCAAAAGAAGGATAACAATAAAAAGGGGGCATAAACTATGTTTTATTCTGTTTTAGGAGATTATTTTTCAATCACAACATTTCTCGTCTGTACGACCTGCTCCGTACTATTAGGAGCGGTGATAGCATGGCTTCACAGCTTCATCGGCAGAAGCAGCAAGGGCTTCGTAATAACGATTGCACTGCTGCCTGCAATTGTTCAGATGGTCATTATGCTTGTAAACGGTAATCTTGGAACCGGAGTGGCGGTTATGGGAGCGTTCAGTCTGGTAAGGTTCCGCTCGGTACCGGGCAATGCAAAAGAGATAAATAGTGTCTTCCTGGCAATGGCCGTCGGACTGGCAACCGGAACCGGCTACCTGGCAGCGGCAGGATTATTTGTCTTAATTATCGGTACCGTAAGTATTCTTTATAACATTACGGGGTTCGGAGAACCGCATCAGAAGGAGAAGGAACTAAAGGTTACCATACCGGAAGGATTGGACTATACCGGAATCTTTGATGATTTATTTGACAAATATACGAAGAAATATGAACTGGTTAAGGTTAGAACTACGAATATGGGGAGCTTATATAAACTGGATTATCTTATCAGACTGAAGAATCCGGCGGAAGAGAAAGAATTCCTCGACGAGCTTCGCTGCAGGAACGGCAACCTGGAAATATCCTGCGGCAAGGTCACAGGTGAAAACGAGGAGCTTTAAAGAATCGGACGGGGAAAAAAGTGAATTCATATAATACGCAGCGAATCTAACCTACGGGTTAGGTTCGCTGCGGCTTATGGTATAGGTGTTCCTGTTAAAATCTATCAGGTTTGCTTCCTTCATATAGTTCAATTCACGAAGCATGGAGCTTCTGTTTACACACAGAAAGCCTGCCAGTTCCTTATGGTTTAACGGTGAGGTTACGACGTGGCTGTGCTGTTTTTGGGACAACAGCGACAGATAAGTCATAATGCGTTCACGAATTGACTTCTTTGAAATGATCTCAATTTTATCCATCAGACACCTGCTTTTGAATGCGATAAGATTAATAAGATTACCGATTAATATCTGATGGCACCTGCAGTTGTTCTTGCAGGTATGCAATATTGTATCATACTTAATAAACAGTATGGTACAATCCGTGATGGCTCGGTAATTGACAGTACTGCTGCACGAATCCGGGCAGATAAAGACCTCACCGAAGAGATAATCCTGTTGTATCTCCGTATAAAAATAATGATTGCCCGAATAATCCTCTTTCTCCATAAATATACGGCCGGTCAGGGGGAGGCCGATATCATTAATGTCAGAGCCGATTTTAATAATATATTCATCTTTTCTATAGCTTTTTTTATTTACGGTTAAACAATTCAGAAGTTTCTTAATATCATCCTTATCAATACCTGAAAACAAAGGATGTTTTTCCAGATATTCAATCATTATAACACACGTGCCTTTCAATTTTTAATTCTATTTTATTATATCTGTGTTGCTGTTGCAACATTATTTTTTTTGTTTTTTGTTATAATAAATGATATATGATTAAGAGAAAGGGTGGCGTATATGGATTCATTTATAATATTTAAAAATTTGGCGGTCATTATTATTGCCGCAAAATGTTTTGGTATCTTAGCCAGAAAGCTTCATGCACCGCAGGTTGTAGGAGAAATTATTGCAGGTCTTGTCATTGGGCCAAGTATATTAGGTCTTGTAAACCAAAGTGATTTTATAATACAAATGGCAGAGATAGGAGTAGTACTCTTAATGTTTCTGGCGGGACTTGAGACCAATCTTCACGATTTGCTGAAAACCGGTCCGATAGCATTTGTGATTGCCTGTTCCGGTGTTTTTGTACCGCTTGTCGGGGGCTACATTTTATATTCCTGCATCTGGGGTTTCTCACCGGCCGGCTCAGAGGATTTCTATAAGGCCGTATTTGTCGGAGTGATTATGACTGCGACTTCGGTGAGTATAACGGTTCAGACATTAAGGGAGCTTGGACATCTTAAAGGCCGTGTAGGGACTACGATATTAAGTGCGGCAATTATCGATGATGTGATCGGAATAATCGTACTTACCTTTGTAATAGGCTTTAAGAATCCCAAGGTAAATCCGTTCCATGTAATTCTTAATACAATTCTTTTCTTTCTGTTCAGTGCTGTAGTGGGTGCTGCAATCTATTACATCTTTAAAAGGTTGGACCGGAGATATCCGCATACCAGACGTATTCCGATCTTTGGATTAGTCCTTTGCTTTGTCCTTTCCTATGCGGCGGAGAAATATTTCGGTATTGCCGATATTACCGGAGCATATATTGCAGGTATCATACTATGCAGTATTCAGGATTCGAAATACATAGC
>JAEWSD010000065.1 GCA_023398615.1 Bacillota bacterium | reverse complement strand
CGGCTTGCTTCCAACCCCTCCTGGGACCTTATGGTCCAGCCAAAGGTAGGAATCCGGTATAAACGGCGGCAGAGAATAAAAGAAAGCATATTCCTGTGAATATAATTGTAGGAAATAAAATTTGGTTTCGTGATAAAGTTAAGAAGCAGGTTCTGCAGTATAAAATAAAGGAATGGGCTCCCTTCCTCCTTATCCTTTATCAGATTGCTGGAGAGCTGCCCTCTCATTATTAAAGGACGGTTCTTACGGTACCAGATCAGCACCAGCGGATTAAAGGATTCAATACAATAAAGGCCTTTATAGCGGTCCAACATAGGTGCCGTAATCTCACAGACAGAGACATCGTGGGTTTCCGCTTTAAACTCGACGATAAGGGGAACCTGTCCGTCAATCATGTCAAGCACCGATTTAAAGGTCGGTATTTGCTCCGTGGAATCATATAAGGTTAGCTCCTGCAGTTCTTTCAGGGTCAAATCGCATACCTTCCTGTCCACACCGCAGATTCTTTTCAATGTATAATCGTGAAATATTACCGGAATTCTGTCTTTCGTCAGCTGAACGTCGAGCTCGATACCGTACCGGTGTTCCACCGCAAGGCGGAAGGCCGCCATAGAATTCTCGGGAGCTTCATTATGATTCTGGTGAAGGCCCCTGTGCGCATAGTAAAGGTCTCTCCAGGGTGTCAGATCGGGCCGATTTGTAAGCTTCGGCATTATGGCAATGAGATAAAGGACTGCTAAAGCAGCAAAAATAAGTAATATGATGATCCACATAGTGTCCTCCTTAAAACGCTTTTTGTTAATCATTTACATCATAGTGCTCCAATAATTCCTTCTTCCTCGGCGGCTTTGAATCACCGTGTTTTACACACAGCATAGTGCAAAGAGAAAGAAGCGAGAAGATCAGGGAATAAGGAAATAGCGTCCGGTAAGACACATTTTCCAATAGAAATCCGGATAAAGTCGGTGTGACCGTTTGTGCAAGCATAGAAAACAGGTAGTAAAGACTGGTGTATTTACCGGTATCGGAGCCCCGACCCATGTCCACAACCATCGGATAGGAATTCACATTGATTGCCGACCAGCCGATCCCTGTAAAAGCAAAGACTACATAAATCATCGGCGAGAAATCCGTAAAAAGGAAGCCGGAGAGATAGGAAGCCGACATCATAAGGATTCCGATTATAATTGTTTTCTTCCTTCCTATCAGGCTGGAAATGATACCAATCGGGAAAAAGCTGACAATAGCGGCAGCGGTCGCGACCAGAAGGGCATTTGCAAAACTTCCGCCCTGCAGTCCCCATACCTTAACAGCATATCTGGAGTAAGCCGTGGTAACCGCATTATAAGCCGTAAACCACAGGAATATGGAAGCGAGGATAAAAAACAGGCTTCTTTTTACATCCTTCGGCAATGGCTTACTTTCGTGTGAATTCTCATCCGCCGGAGCTTGCCGGCCGGTTTCATAATTAATTTCTTCATTTTCCTTTGTGTATGCATTTTCATGAATGGTTTTTACTAATACGATTACCGCGAATACCATTATGGCGGCAACGCAGAGGAATACCATAGTATAATCCGGGAATTGCTCTTTTTTCACTAACCGGTTGATTAGTACGAGAGTCACGATCGCACCGAGGGCGCCCATAAGGTTAATAACGGAATTTGCCTTGCTTCGTAACTGTTTCGGGGTTAAATCCGGCATAAGCGCAACGGCAGGGGCCCGGTAGGAACCCATTGCAAGGAGCACGATTCCTAAGGATATAATAAACAGGGTAAAATTATGCTGCCGGTCGGCTATGGGGATCAGCATCATAAAGATTACCGCAAAAAATGTACCGGTAATAATAAACGGAGTCCTTTTACCCAATCTGGTATGAACCTTGTCTGAAAAGGTACCAAACATAGGGATCAGGAATAAAGCCAATATATTGTCCAGCGCCATGATCGCACCTGTCATGGTTTCACCCATTGAAAAGGTATTTGCCAGTATTAAAGGTACAATATTGTCGTAAAGCTGCCAGAAACAGCAGATTGAAAGGAAGGCCAGCCCTACGAAAAAGGTGCGTTTATAATTTAATTTCATAGTTATTTTCCGTGCATATCACATTATGTGATCCTGCCTCAAATGGTTGAACACAGGGAAAAAGGCAGCTGCAAATTTCCTCTCTTCATTTTTAATCCGCTCTAATTATAACATGCCGGGGTTAAGGAAACAATGGATAGCAGATATTTCTTTTGTAAATAATTTGTAAACGGAATGTGGCGTCAAATAGTTACTATGAAGGCGTGAGGCCGAATAGTATCCAAATAATAAATTTCCTATTAAAATTATTAAAAGGTTATTAGAAATACAAATTAATGTAAATTAAAATTGTCAACCGTTAGATTATGAGCTATAATTAAGAAGTAATATGTACAGGCTTTTAACCGGAGGCAGGAAAATGGACAGAAGGAATCTAAATAATCTGGGTGATGAAATAAAGGATATCGTACAAAATGCGGTAAGCACCAGAGACTTTCATCAGTTAAACAGAGATATCGGCAATACCGTTAACAGTGCCTTGGAAGAAGTGAAGAGGTCCATCGGCTTGACCCGCAATGACTGGAATACCGGGAATAATCGGAATCGGGACGGCCGGAACGGGTATAATTCCAGTTGGGATAGCCGTAATAACAGTCATAATCGGGAGTGGGACAACCGTAATAATCAGAATAGAGATAACCGTAATAATCAGAATTGGGATAACCGCTCACGCCGGGACTGGAATCACCGGGACAGAGAAGGACGGAACTGGAACCGGCAGGCAGCCTCCTGGCAGCAGCAAAGAGCCTCAGATGCATACAGGAACGGGGCATTAAGAAAGAGCAATCCCGCGAGCCCATATTCCGGATTTGCTATCCCCGTGGGAAGGGTGGCCGCAATTTTATGTACGGTATTTGGCTCTATAGGTGTCGGGGTCTTCGGAATGGGAGTTATTGCCTTGGGGATTCTTTCTAACGTATTGGGCTTATCGTTTCTTGGAACGATAGCTCTCGGCATTTCGCCTTTATTTGCCGTAAGTATGTATCTTTCGGCAAGAGGCAGCAGGCTGAGACAGCGACTGAAAAGATTCAGGCAGTATTTCGGACTGCTTCGTAACCGTAATTACAGTACGATAAAGGAGCTATCTTTGGGAAGCGGGCTGAGCGAAAAATATATCCTGAAGGATTTGCGTAAAATGATTTCCATCGGTATGTTTCCTGAAGGACATATAGATGAGCAAAAGACCTGTTTTATGCTGAATAACGAAAGCTATGACCAGTATTTAAAGCTGCAGGAAAATATCCGTATGCAGCGGGTGACGGAACAGGAGAATAAGGCGAAGGAAGAGATCGGTGATAAGGCAAGAGCCGAAAACCGGGAATTCGTTGCGGCAATTGAGGAAGGGAAAGCTTATATCAGGCAGATAAAGGAAGCCAATGATGCGATCCCCGGGGAAGAAATCTCCCAGAAACTGTCAAGGCTTGAAAATGTTACCGGTAAAATATTCGACTATGTGGAACTTCATCCGGAGCAGCTTTCGGAAATAAAGAAATTCATGGAATACTATCTGCCGACAACACTGAAGTTACTGAATGCGTATAAGGAGTTTGAGATTCAGCCCGTGCAGGGTGAGAACATTTCCTCTGCGAAGAGTGAGATTGAAGGTACACTGGATACCATAAACCTGGCATTCGAGAATCTGTTCGACAGCCTGTTTGAGGATGCTGCGATGGATATCTCGACGGATATTTCGGTATTGCAGGCGATGCTTGCACAGGAAGGTTTGACGGAGAAGGATTTTAATGCCGGCAAAGATTGATGCTAAGTGCGAATAGGATCTGATTGGGCGCTGTTAAATCGAGGTTTTATGTAAATCATGTGAAGAAAAAGGAGAAGATAATGAATAACGAAGTACCAACCTTGACATTTGATGCTTTTTTTGAGGATACGGTGACTCAGGAAAGCGGGAAACAGGAATTAATGAAGCAGGAAGGAAAACAGCCGGATACTGTGGAACAGGCTGCTCCGGTATTGGATGAATCCTCATTAACACCGGAGGAGAAAAAAATGGTTAATGATTTCGCAGGTAAGATTGAATTAAACAAAACGAATCTTATTCTGCAATACGGAGCAGGTGCCCAGAAGAAGATCGCGGACTTTTCCGAATCCGCTTTAAATAGTGTAAAGACGAAGGATTTGGGTGAGATCGGTGAGATGTTGTCCGGGGTTGTCACGGAACTGAAGAGCTTTGATGTAGAGGAAGAGGAGAAGGGCTTCCTGGGCCTGTTTAAGAAAACCTCCAATAAGATAACGGCAATGAAAGCCAAGTACGATAAGGCGGAGGTTAATGTCAATAAGATCTGCCAGGTGCTGGAATCCCATCAGATACAGCTCCTTAAGGATGTTGCCATGCTTGATAAGATGTATGAGCTGAATAAAACCTATTTTAAAGAGCTGTCTATGTATGTATTGGCGGGTAAAAAGAAGCTTGCCGGTGTACGGAACGAAGAGCTTCCGAAGCTGGTTGAGAAGTCCACGGCCAGCGGACTTCCGGAGGATGCGCAGGCTGTCAATGACCTTATTTCCCTCTGTGATCGTTTCGAGAAAAAGATACATGACCTGGAATTAACCAGAATGATATCCATCCAGATGGCGCCTCAGATCCGTCTTGTACAAAGCAACGATACGCTGATGGCAGAGAAGATTCAGTCAACGGTTGTGAATACGATTCCTCTTTGGAAGAGCCAGATGGTGCTGGCTCTGGGAGTGGCGCATTCCGGACAGGCGGCGAGGGCACAAAGGGAGGTTACGGATATGACAAATGAACTCCTGAAGAAGAATGCCGCTACGCTCAAAATGGCAACCATTGAAACGGCCAAGGAATCTGAACGAGGCATAGTTGATATCGAGACTCTTAAGATAACGAATGAATCCTTAATTACAACTCTGGATGAGGTAATGCGTATACAGACGGAGGGCCGTCAAAAGAGAAGGGAAGCCGAGCTTGAACTGAACCGGATTGAGGATGAATTAAAGAAAAAACTCCTTTCCGTGAGAGGTTAGTACATCGTTTTCAAATTAACTAGACCGATTACTTGTCTAAACTTTCAGATGCGTACTCAGTCCAGTTATTTGCAAAACGATGTGCCAGGATTAGCTGAGGTTGTTGTAAAAACTCATAATTAGTATGACCCTGTAAACAAATTATCCATAAATATTTCTAGAATAATTATGGATAATTCGAAATGGTTCACCATAATTATGAGTTTTACAACAGCCTCAGTATTTTATTATACGGAAATAGATTTAAAACCTGCACGAATGTGTAATTTCTGAATAAACTGAAATGAGAATAAGAGGATTGTAATCCCAGACTATTTCAGGAGTTTGTATGGATAATGTTAGTTATCGTAATAATGTACTTCAGGATGTAGGATTACCTTACGATGATATCAACTGGTATGATATAGAAGGTCAGCCGTTCGGTCCGGCTTCCAGGTTTAATGCCATTGTATTCAATGATGCGAATAATATTGTTGATATAAAGGGTGCAATGGCAGTCGGCGGTGATTTTGTAAGCCCGCGTGGGTTTAGTGTTGCATTCGGTAATAATTCAAGGCTTGCAAGATCGGGTTACTCACCCGACAGGGTAAGATTTCTTGTCGGCGGTAACGTATCGATGGGAGGGCCGCTGGTTGTTATCGGCCATGTTGTGGCAGGAGGAAATTTCCGTGCCGGAAGCGGAAGCACCTATATAATTGGAAAGGACGGAAGTGCAGATCAGTCAGAGGAGCTGGAGTATCTGTATCAGGCTCAGAACGGCAGCCGCTATTGGGCACCAAGTGATAAAGGAGATCATTATTTAATCCCAAGCTACGATGTACCGCGTTATATTCCGAGTAGTAGAATAGATGCCAATGTTTCCGGGTTTTTCCAACAGGCAAGAGACAGTATCATGGCTTTCAAGAATTGTATCGACGGCCTGGAGGCAAACGGCAGTGTGATTGATAATATTCATGAATGGATTCTTCGCGGAAATGATCCCGAGCAGAATGTATTTGAAATTGATGTCAGTCCAAATGGTATTATTAACAAGGGAATACGTGCGGAGGTACCTGAGGGAAGCCTGGTAATTGTTAAGCTGAGAACCGGGAATAATGCACATCTGCAATACGGTCTTATGGGGGAGCAGTGGCGTGCAAACCATACTTTATATGTGTTTGAAGATGCTCAGCATATATATATGGAGGTACCTGCCGATATCTGGGGCAGTATACTGGCACCGCAGGCTATGTTCCATGCACATTCGACGGGCGGCCATGTAAGCGGGAATGCGGCGTTTGATTCCTTTGCCGTAAACGCAAACAGTGGCTTTGAGTTTCATCAGTTTCCATTTGTAGGAGGAGTAGAATGCGGTGAAGTAACACCATCCGTTCCGGAAGAGGCTCCGCAGCCGCCGCAGGAAGTTCAGCCGATAACGGCACCGGCACCGGTCTGCCCGCCATGTCCGGAAGCCCGGCCATGCCCGGTACCTCCGCCATGTCCGGAAGCTCCGCCATGTCCGACGCCTCCGCCATGCCCGGTATGCCCGGAGGCAGAAGTTTGCATGCCGTGTCCGGAAGCTCCGCCTTGTCCGGTATGCCCGACCTGCCCCGAGCCGGAAGTTTGCCCGGTATGTCCGACCTGTCCCGAACCGGAGGTTTGCCCGACCTGCCCGGAATGTCCGCCGTGTCCTGAACAAGAGGCCTTTGTAGGATTTATTCCGGTACCTGTGCCGATGCCATGTGATACCTGTCCGGTACAGATGCCTTGCCCGGATTGCCCGGAGTGTTTGATAAAGGAAGGAATCATATCCGGATGCATTGAAGGCTGCAATTGCTGCCGCTCACATGAGTGGGAGGTTAAGCTGTATCAGATTAGCGGCAACAGGAAGATATTAGCGTTTTGCGAATGGTTATCCTGCGGTGAAAGGTTCAGGTTCAAGGTTCCTTATGAGGGCTGCTACAAACTGGAGATATGCCCTTCGAGATATGTCAGAAAATCAAGCAGATGTAAAGCGATAGTGACCTTTACTAATATCGGAGTTTCGAATTTTATAATGGATTAGAAGCTAACGGATATTGTAACAGAAGCAGCCCCTTGCAGTTGCCGCCGTGCGGGAGGGATAAAAATAGCCTCACAGCCTTATTGTGAGGCTATTTTACTTTCCGGCGGATGGATATCGGTTATTAGTGATTATATATAATTTTGACGTTTCGTTATTGTACATATATCTTATTGACTGGAGGAATATAAGTTGCTATGATTAGAGCGAACAATCGATTGCGCAGGTTGTGTTGTTCTATACAAAACAGTAACTGAATAGGAGGCAGCACGTTGAACACAACATTTGATTATAACAAAGTAAAGGATCCGCAATATTTCTCCGACCGAAGGTTAAAAGCCCATTCCGATCATATTTATTACCGGTCCTATGATAAATTAATGAACGGTGAAAATGATTTCAGATATTCTTTAAACGGTCTTTGGAAGTTTTCCTATGCAAGGAACTATCAGTGTACGGTAAAAGGCTTTGAATTGTCTGACTATAACTGCAAATACTGGGAAGATATCCGTGTCCCGGCACATATCCAGCTGGAAGGCTATGATGCGCCGCAATATGTAAATGTCCAATATCCGTGGGACGGAAGGGAAGAGATCATACCGGGGGAAATTCCGGAGGAGTTTAATCCGGCAGCCAGCTATGTGAAATATTTTACCGTTCCCGACAGCATGAAGGGGCAAAGGGTCTTCCTATCCTTTCAGGGAGCGGAAAGCGGCCTGGCCGTATGGCTGAACGGCAGCTTTATCGGATACGGTGAGGACAGCTTCACACCGTCCGAATTCGAACTGACGGAGGCTTTGGCCGAGGGGGAGAACAAGCTTGCCGTACAGGTATTTAAATGGACAAGCGGCAGTTGGTGTGAGGATCAGGACTTTTTCCGTTTCTCCGGAATCTATCGGGATGTTTATTTGTATACGGTTCCGCAGGTACATATATATGATTTGCAGATTCAGACAATACTGGATGCGGATTTGGAACATGCGGACTTAAGGGTATCCCTGACTGCGACGGCTTCCGGTAAGGCGGTGTTTATATTAATGGATGGCGGCACGGAGGCATTTACGGCAAGAAAGGACCTGAGTGCGGCGGGTGAGTATAGCTTTGCCGTAACCGGCCCCAGATTGTGGAGTGCGGAAGAACCGTATCTATATGACCTGTTCATAGAAGTAAGGGATGAGTCGGATAACCTGACAGAGGTTATTCTGCAGAAAGTCGGTTTCCGAAGATTCGAGCTTAAGAACAGCATCATGCTGCTAAATGGAAGGCGTGTCGTATTCAACGGTGTAAACCGGCACGAATTCAGCTCCAGGACAGGACGGAATGTTTCGGAGGAAGAGCTGGAGCAGGATATCATTATGATGAAACGGAATAATATCAATGCGGTCCGTACCTGCCATTACCCAAATGATTCCAAATTATACCGGTTATGCGACAGGTACGGAATCTACCTGATCGATGAGACGAACCTGGAGACACACGGATCCTGGGATCCGGTGGTAAGGGGTGTGGCGGACAAGAGTACGCTGGTGCCGGGTGATAAGCCGGAATGGCTTCCGATGCTTTTAGACCGTGTCAATTCCATATTCCAGAGGGATAAAAATCATCCTTCGGTATTGATCTGGTCGTGCGGAAATGAATCCTACGGGGGCAGGGATATTTTTGAGATGTCACAGCTGTTCCGGCGGCTGGATCCGACCAGGCTGGTTCATTATGAAGGCATTGCAAATGACAGAAGCTATAATGCTACCAGTGACATGGAAAGCCAGATGTATACCTCCGCAGAGGGGATAAAGGAGTTCTTGAAGAAGGACAGGAGCAAACCGTTCATCTGCTGTGAATATTCCCATGCGATGGGCAATTCCTGCGGAGCCATGCATAAGTATACGGACCTGACGGATACGGAACCTTTATATCAGGGCGGATTCATATGGGATTATATCGATCAGTCTTTGGTAAAGAAGGACAGGTATGGGCAGGAGTACCAGGCGTACGGCGGGGATTTTGACGATCACCCGTGTGATTATAATTTCAGCGGTAACGGTATTGTTTACGGCGGCGGCCGTGACGCATCTCCTAAGATGCAGGAAGTAAAATTCAATTATCAGGGTATCCGTATCCAGGTAGGGAAGGATTCCGTACTTATAAGAAACCGGAATTTATTTATCAATACCGGCCGATATCATTGTACCGTAACACTGTATAGAAATGGGAAATTATGGAAAAGTGCCGGATTGGAGACAGATGTTGAGCCGTTAAGCGAGAAAAGCTATTCGCTTCCGGTTCCTGTGCAAAAGGAACCGGGGGAATATGCCGTGACGGTATCCTTCGTCCTGAAGGAGGATTTACCGTGGGCAAAGGCCGGATATGAGGTTGCCTTCGGGCAGGGAATCTACATTGTACCGGGGGAGAAAGAGCCCTGTGGCAAACCGGTCCGGATCATACACGGTAACTTTAATATCGGCATGAAGGGTGAGGATTTTGACGTATTATTTTCCCTGATAAACGGCGGACTGGTATCCTATCGGTACGGCGGAAGGGAGCTGATAAAGGCTATTCCGAAGCCGAATTTCTGGCGGGCACCGATTGATAACGACTGCGGCAATAACATGCCATTCCGTTACAGCCAGTGGAAAGCAGCCAGCATGTACCTTACCCACAGATGCGGTAAGGGTATGGAACCGGTTATGCCGGTAGTCGAGGAGAAGAAGAATTGTGCCGCAATTACCTTCTGTTATCTGATGCCGACGATACCCGAAAGCAGATGCTATCTGACCTACACCGTATATGGAGACGGTACCGTGCATACCTCACTTTCCTATGATCCGGTGAAGGAATTGGGAGATATGCCGGAATTCGGGGTCATGTTTAAATTTGATTCCGGTTATAACCAGGTGGAATGGTATGGTTTGGGTCCCGAAGAGAATTATTGCGATCGCAGCAAGGGGGCCAGATTAGGTATCTACAGGAATACGGTACAGGATAATATGGCAAAATACCTGGTTCCCCAGGAATGCGGCAATAAGACCGGCGTACGTTACGCAAAAGTCACTGATATGAAAGGGAGAGGCATCCTGTTTGAAGGGGATAACCTGAGCTTTTCCGCCTTGCCTTACACACCCCATGAGCTGGAAAATGCCATGCATCCACACGAATTGCCGCCGGTGCATTATACCGTGGTGCGGGTTGCAAAGCAGCAGATGGGTGTCGGCGGAGACAACAGCTGGGGCGCCTGTACCCATGATGAGTATCTTTTGGATACCGGAAAAAGAATGGAATTCGAATTCAGCTTTAAAGGGATCTGACCGGACATTGAATCCTAAAAAGCGATTGACATTTACCGCGGCAAAGGATATATTTAACTAGATACGATGCGCAATAGTTGCGCAATACTGGCAGGGAGAATGCAAATGAATAAAGAGTCCGTACATGCTCAAAAAAAGCTTACTCTGGATGACATCGCGAAAGAACTGGGCGTTTCCAAGACCACCGTATCCAGGGTGATATCCGGAAAAGGAAGGATCGGTATAGAAACCAGGGGAAAGGTGCTTAAGTATATCGAGGAGCATAATTTTACCCCGAATGCACTGGCAAGAGGCCTTGCACAATCGAAAACATATAATATAGCGGTAGTGGTACACGGGGATTATAACCTGGTGGACCTTCCTTTTTTCCAAAAATGTATACTTGGGATCAGTGAGATCGCATCATCGGTGAATTATGATATTATCAATGCCATTGTAAAGGGGGATGATATCTCGCAGCTTGAAAGAATTATCGATAACCACAAAGTGGATGGCGTAATTCTTGCAAGAACATTAATGGTGGATAAACCCGCGCAATTTCTGAAAGAGAAGGGAATTCCGTTCGTTACGATCGGAACCTCCCCGGATAAGGATATCATACAGGTTGATAACGATCACAGAAGCGCATGCAAGGAGCTGACCTCCATATTGTTAATGAAAGGGATCAGGCGGATTGCCCTGATTGGGGGAAGTGAATCCCATGTGGTGACCCAGAACCGGTATAAGGGCTATCTGGATGCTTTTGAAGCCTTAAAGCTTCCATTGGATAAGGATATCATTTACCTGAACGTGGATAATGCGGTGCTTTCGGACAAGATCGTAGACAGTCTGCTCCAGGCGCATACCGAATGTATCCTTTGCATGGATGATTCCCTTTGCCTGTACGTCTTGAACAAGCTGAAAAGGGAGCATATAGATGTACCGGGGCAAATGAAGCTTGCATCCTTTTATAACAGCAGCTTGCTGGAAAATAATATCCCGTCGATCACCTCCCTGAACTTTGATGTAAATGAACTGGGTATGGTGACCTGCTGTACCCTGTTGGATTATATTAACGGCAAAGAGGTAAGAAAAAAGACGATACTGGGTTATGAAGTAATTCTGAAAGAATCAACGAAATAGTTATGTGAAACCGCGGTAAGCAGCGCAACTGATTTACCGCGGTATTTTTGTGTGATTGGATTGGAATTTAGCCTCAAGTAAGAGTTTCGCAGGCAAGATTCCTTGTATAATTGCAAAAAACCAAGGTATAAATCTTTTACGATTATTGTACATAGTTTACAAAAATGTAGATATAAATATATAAGAAATATACATAGACAACAAGTTATGGTGGTGGTATACTCGAAATTAAGAACAACCGATTGCGCAAATTGTAAAATGTTCTGTAACCATAACAACTTTATATGGGAGGAAGGATTATGAGAAAGAAATTATTTAGTTTTGTATTAATGATTACTATGATGGCAAGTCTTCTTGCCGCGTGCGGAAAATCTGATAAGGCATCAACGGATGACGGTTCAAAAGATGCGGCTGCAACCTCAGATTCATCAGCGGAGAAGGGGGAAGGAGAAGGGGGCGGAGATTCCTTGACGGTATGGTGCTGGGATCCTGCTTTTAACATATACGCGATGGAGCAGGCAGCAGAAATTTATAAGAAGGATCATCCTGACTTTGAGTTAAATGTAGTTGAAACACCCTGGGCGGATGTGCAGACCAAGCTGACAACGGCAGCGTCCTCAGGCAGTCTGGATACCTTGCCGGATATCCTGTTAATGCAGGATAACGCATTCCAGAAAAACGTTATCAGCTATCCGGATGCCTTTACCGATTTAAGCAATTCCGTAATAGACTTCAAGCAGTTTGCCCCTGCCAAAACCGCATATTCTGTAGTAGACGGCAAGAATTACGGTGTCCCTTTTGATAACGGTGCGGTAATCGCCTGCTACCGGACGGATGTCCTGGAGGAAGCCGGATATACCGTCGATGATTTTACAGATATAACCTGGTCAAGATATCTTGAACTGGGAAAGGATATCCTGGCTAAGACCGGCAAGCCGTTATTATCCTGTCAGGCAGGGGAATCCGATGTAATCGTTATGATGCTGCAGTCGGCAGGCTCCAGCCTTTTTGATGCGGAAGGGAATCCCCAAATTGTAGATAACCCCGAATTAAAAGCCGTTATGGAGACTTATGCCGGATTAGTGAAAGCCGGGGTATTAGTTGAAGTGAACGATTGGGATCAATACATAGGTACTTTGAATAACAGTACGGTGGCCGGCACCATCAACGGATGCTGGATTATGGGGTCCATTCAGAGCGCAGCCGACCAGTCCGGGAAGTGGGCGATAACCAACATGCCTAAACTGGATAATGTAGGTACAGCAACAAATTATTCCAATAACGGCGGTTCCAGCTGGGCCGTTACATCCAACTGTAAAAACGTTGATTTGGCAGCCGATTTCCTGTCTAAAACCTTTGGCGGAAGTGTTGAATTCTACGAAACGATTCTTCCCAGCTCCGGCGCTTTGGCAACCTATCTTCCGGCAGCCGACAGTACGGCGTATGAACAGCCGTCGGAATTCTTCGGCGGAGATAAGGTATTTGCCAAGATTACGGACTTTGCAGGCAAAGTACCAAGCAATAACACGGGAGTATACTATTATGAAGCACGTGATGCGGTTGCAACGGCTATCACCAATATCGTGGCCGGTGCGGATATTGATGCCGAATTAAAGACAGCAGAGGATACGGTTAACTTTACGATGGGCAGATAACTGCTGATATTAAGAATGAAGGAGGCAAACTTGTGAGCTGGCCGAAGAAAAAGATGTCTTTAAATAAAAGGAACAACTTAACGGGATGGGTATTCCTGACTCCGGCTGCCGTCATGATTGCGGCTATGTGCTTTCTGCCTATGATAAGAGCGTTAGCCCTGTCTTTTAAAACGGGCATCGGAAAGAATATAAAATGGGCGGGGATGTATAACTATATACGGATGTTCCAGGATAATGTTTTTATACAGGCGCTGATTAATAATTTCATCTATTTAATCGTACAGGTCCCGATTATGCTGATAACCGCATTGGTTCTGGCATTGATGCTTAATAACAGGAACCTGAGGTTCAAGGGATTATTCCGTACGGCAATATTCCTGCCGTGCGCAACCTCTCTGGTTTCCTATGCCATTATCTTCCGGTCACTGTTTGCCGTAGACGGATTTGTTAATACGATCCTGGTTAAGCTTGGTATCTTAAACACAGGATATAATTTCCTCGGCCATGCAAAAAGTGCAAGAATCATTATTATAATTGCACTGATCTGGAGATGGACGGGTTACAACATGGTATTCTACCTTTCCGGTCTGCAGAACATCGAATATACCGTATACGAGGCGGCAAAAATTGACGGTGCTTCTCCATTTCAGTCCTTTCGGAAAATTACGGTTCCGCTGCTGAGACCCACAATTCTGCTGACGGCAATCATGTCTACCAACGGGACCTTGCAGCTGTTCGACGAATCCGTCAACTTAACGAACGGCGGGCCTGCAAATGCAACAATTACAATGGCGCACTACATATATAATATGTCTTTTAAATATGTACCTAATTTCGGATATGCCGCAGCGATGTCTTACCTTATCCTTATACTGGTTGCGGTCCTGGCATTTATCCAGATGAAAGTGGGTGATAAACGTGACTAAAGCCAGAAATACCGTACAATACATATTTTTGACCGCGGTATCCTTGCTGTCTGTTTTTCCGCTGTACTGGATGGCAGTTGCCGCAACCAATAAAAGCGTGGATGTCATTAAGGGCAGGCTCTTTCCCGGCACCTATCTGCTTGAGAACCTTAAGAACCTTTTCGCAGCTCAGGACATAAGAAGTGCCATGATAAACTCGTTTAAGTATTCGGCAATCCTTACACTGATTTCTTTAGTTATCTGTTCGCTGGCGGGTTATGGCTTTGAAATCTATCATGACAAAGGGAAGGATGCCGTGATGTCCATTATCCTTCTGGCTATGATGGTGCCGTTTGCGGCAACCATGATCCCTTTGTTCCAGATGTTTTCCAAAGCAGGGTTGCTAAACTCCACGATCGGATTCATATTGCCGACGATATCGACACCTTTTCTGATCATGCTTTTCCGCCAGAGTGCCCGCTCCTTCCCGGTTGATATTATAGAAGCGGCAAGAATTGACGGGCTGAATGAAATCCGTATATTTTTTAAAATGTTTATTCCCACCATGCGGTCCACCTATGCGGCCGCCATGACAATAACCTTTATGAATGCATGGAATAACTATCTGTGGCCAAAGGTAATCATGAGTGACAATAAAAGCATCACCATGCCCATGCTGGTTGCCAATTTAACGGAAGGATATGTGACCGACTACGGTATGCTGATGCTTGCGGTTGTCTTTTGTACGGTTCCCACAATTATCATATTCTTCTTCCTGCAAAAGAGCTTTGCGGAAGGCATTACAGGTGCTGTCAAATGACATCCGGAGCGGCATGGCTGGAAAGGAGGCAAAGGATGGGTAAATTCATTGTAAACATTATTCACAGGCCTGAGATGGTGCCGGAGTATGCGGAAAAGGTTACCGGTTATGGAAAAGAAGAGGATATCGGAAGGCAGGAACTGCTGACGGAATCCCTGGATATCTTTAAATACCAGCAGGAGACGGCACATAAAAACGGACTGAGGACGACGATACAGATGACATATGCAAGTCTCTTTAATCAGGAGGCCGTTGAGATTGCAAAGGATCATCACAAGCGTTACGGGGATGAGGTCGCCCTGTCCCTGCTGGGTCTTCCCTGTACGGAATTCAGGGAGAAATATAAGACAAAGGATTTCTGTATCTGGATGTTTTCCCTGGAGGATAAGAAATCCATTGTAGATGATCTGTTCCAAAAGTTCCGCGACTGCTTCGGCTTTTATCCGGAATCCACCGGGTCATACTATATCGATGCGGCCCTCATCCGTTATATAAAAGAAAGATATCCAATGGTAAAATGCGCTATTGCAACCTGCTGGGAGGAGGGTCCTAAGGCCTATCATACCTGCAACAATTCCTGGTATACGTTTCTGGACGGCGGTCCCTGGAATCCGTGGATTCCCTCGAAGCAGAACACGCATGCCCCGGCGGCGGATGAAAGTGAAGACGCAGGAATCGTGGCGATACCGCACCTGTCCCGTGACCTTCTGGCCTGCTATGACGGAAACGGCTCCAATTTCGGAACCCATCCGCAAAACGTGCTTCGCGGTATGATATACCAGGACGGGCAGTATCCCTACCTGTATAATCTGATCGACCAATACCGGTCGCTTGAGAAATATAATCATGGATATGCTTATAATATGATGTTCGTAGGGCCGGGGTGGCTGAATAAGATGGGCCGCTGGGAAGCTTCCTATGAGCTTTTGAAGCAGTCGTATGAAGATGGTATGAAGTATTATGGGGACCTGAAAAAGGCAGGCAGCCTGTCCGATATGACGATGTCGGAATTTGCCGATTACTATCGTGCCGGCAGAGCCTATACACAGCCGGAATGTGCACTCTGGAAGGATATCCTGTATGGTTCGGACAGGCAGCTCTTCTGGTATTGTGACCCATATATGCGAGTATGCATCAATATGGATCAGGGCGGTGCGATTACGGACCTTCGTCCATATGCATCCAAGCTCGACTGGCCGATAGGGATAGGCACCGGGCATATAACGGATGCTTCCTATCCGTTCCTCATCCAGGAAAAATACCGTGCGGGCTACTTTACCCATTATGCGGGGGAAGGGACCATAAAAAGTGCAAAGCTTTCTTATAAGGGCGAAGAATTCGATTTGTGCCTGTGCAGGACTAAGGCAGCCTTCTCAGAGGAAGACAGGGACAGGATCATAACACTTGACCCGGTCGATATTGAATTCCACGATCTTACCGTAACATTACGGACGAAATTTTACTTCAGGGAAGGCAGCTCCGGAATCAGGATTGAAAGAAGCATTCTGAAAATGAGCGACCCCACAGCCGAGGTGGAACTGAATGAATATATGGTTGCCTGCTACGGAACGACCGAATATCCGGAGGACATGTCGGGCATCAGGCTTACCTGCAGAAACAGTACGGCAACAAGAAGCATAATCTACGAATATAAATGCAGGGAAGAGCAGCTAAGAGGTGCCCTGGAGGCGGCAGCCGTTATTCCCGCCATAAAAACCCGGGTATCGATGACAAGTACGGGCACAGATACCGTTGAAAGTGACGGTGCGGTCACCGATGTCCCTGATAAAGAAGCGGTGACCGGATATATTAAGGAAGGCTATGCATTTTCTCCGATGTTTACACTAGGCTTTACTGCGACACTGAAAGATAAGGAGGTATTCACGACATGGCTCAATCTGGAAAAGGCAGATTAAATTACCGGTGCCCCTCCTGCTTTATGCGAGATATTGATATTGATATGTTTTATGACAGAGAGAAGCAGGAATACTATTGTATCCGCTGCCAGTATACCGGAACAGAGGAAGATGTGCTGAAGAAAAATGAGATGGCAAAGTTCCGGTACCGCAGAATTGCCGACAGGATCCGGACGTTTCAATGAATATAGGGTAATAAAAAGACACCGGCAGACACAGATGCTGACCATTTTACAATGACCGCACCTGCAGTCTGCCGGTCTCAGTCTTAACCGGCCGCTGAGAACTCTCTTCTGTCGAACATTTTAAAAGCGCCGCATAACAGGATTCCCGAAAGGATAATACATAGTACGGTGTAGAAAGGGTTTAACTGATTCTTCAGCAAATCCGCAGGAAGAAAATATTTAAGCGGCGAAAGTATCTGCAGGACTTTTCCGTCATCAAGCATGTCATACAGGATGCCTGATAGGAACGCCCCAAGAAAACACAGATTGCTGTATCGTACACCTTTTTCCGAACGCTTTAATGCGGCAGACAGGAATGCTCCGAGGGAAAAGAAAAGAATTCCTACAAAAAATGCGGCAATACCGAACAGTACCATCTGCGAATTGATATTGCCGTCTATCTTTAAGGACAGAACACCGGTAATGGAAAAGACTATATGCACTATGCAGTAGGCCGCAAGATACAGCACATTTGCAATTAGCTTCATTCCCAGGATAAACTTACGTGTCCGCGGTTTTGTAAACAGGAATTCGTAGGTTTTATCGACCGCCTCACGGTTCACCGCTCCTGTTCCGAGATAGATGGAATAAATGGAAACACATATCAGGGCGTAAAAAGCCAATATTGCATAGTATCCGCCCAGAGAACTAATATCAAGCCCAACCATTCCGAAAACCGCAAGGACGATACGGGGAAAACGGTCCATTAATTCCATGATATCGGCATTGCCTGCACCGGCTATTCCGGTGAATTTGACAAGTCCTGCAAAGTCCAGGAAAAACAGTCCCAAAGTCCACAGCAGAAAGGGCTTAATGCCTGTACGAAGTTCATGTCTTATAATATTCATGGTCACACCTGTAATATAACACAACTGTCTTAAGCTGCGTTATTGCCACAAGAAAAAGGACTGAAAGAAGGATGGGTGGCATTCCTTTCTGTTTAATTTTCTCTCAGTCTTTATTATTTTACTGCTTAGACCGAATGCGTATCCCGCCTGCAATATGTTAAATACGCCGTACCAATACAGACGAGGATGATTATGGCCGCGGTGCATACGTATTGGAACTCGAAGCCTCCGTCCGAATATACCGCCTCCGGATTAAAATATTTAAGCGGTGCGAGAAAACGCAGTGCCTTCTCATCAAGAATCGCATACAGTGCGGAAAGGATAAATGCACTAAAGCCGACTGCGGTGGCAACCCCCGAAATACTGCGGACTTTCCTTGCAAAGACCGCAAATGCCGTACCGATTGCAGCAAATACGATCTCGGTGAAGAATAATCCGGTTATGCATAGCAGGAAAGCTCCCATATCCTTATCCGGTTCACCGGAGCGCCGGTAAATAAGTACTGCGGCAGTCAGTACCAGAAGATTGGATGCTATCATCAAGGTCAAAATCTCAGCCAGCTTTGCCAGGAATATCTTTCTCCGGCGGCACGGTTTTGAAAGGAGAAAATCCGAGCATTTACTGCGTTTCTCCCGTGCGAAGGCAGTCACGGAAAGGGCTGCTGCCATAATGGCGCCAATCAGTGTCAGATAACCGTAGGTGAGGCTAAAAAATCCTCCGAAGCTGAACATTGTATCGGAATCAAAACCAAAGGCGGCAAGAAACGGTTTTGGAAAGCCGTTTATGACTTCCATTACCTCATCAAGGCTGTCTGCAAATGCAGGGTAGATACCAAGCTGGAATACCGCCAGAAAAAGTATGACGGAAAACGTCCAGATAAGGGAATCCTTCCATTGTGATTTCAATTCAAAAAGATAGATATTCATAAGACCTGCCCCCCTTTATTCATAATAATGCAGGAAAACTTCTTCCAGCGTAGGCTCGGTAATATCCACATTAGTGAGCATATATTTGCCGACAGCGGACAGCAGGGCATTACAGTCACCCTTATACAGAAAGCTTACGGCGTTGTCCTGTATCACCATATTGGAGGAGCCTTCTATAGTGAATTCCAATATGGGCTCTTTCGCGGTGAACGTCACCTTCTTATAACTGTTGTTTTGAAGTTCGCTGATCTTTTGTGTCTTAATAATACGCCCTTCCTTTATGATGGCAACGCGGTCACAGATCCGCTGCACCTCGCTCAATATATGAGAGGAGAAGAGTATGGTGGCACCGCGTCCGTTCTCCTTCCTTATCAGCTCAAAGAAGGTCTTTTGCATCAGAGGGTCCAGACCGCTTGTGGGTTCATCCAGGATAATCAGCCTGGGTGAGTGGAGCAGCCCCTGGATAATTCCTACTTTCTTCTTGTTGCCGAGGCTCATATCCTCAATCTTTTTATTCAGGTCAAGCTCAAGAACGCCGGAAAGCTCCTTAATCCGGGCCGAACAGTCCTTTCTGTAGAAGCTGGCGGAGTAGCGGAGCAGGTCGATGGCTTTCATATTATCATAGTAGAAAACTTCACTCGGCAGATAGCCGACCTCTTCCAGTATCCGTTTCTTTTCCTTATGGCAGTCCAGGCCAAATATTTTAGCTTCGCCGCCGGTTTTGTAGATCAGGGAAAGAAGTGTCCGTATGGTGGTGGATTTACCGGCACCGTTCGGGCCGATGAAACCGAAGATTTCACCTTCATTTACGGTAAGATCCACATTGACGATCCCTCTGGATTTCCCGTAACTTTTTGTAAGCTTGTGTGTCTCTATGACAGCATTCATTTCAAATACTCCTCCTTATATGCAATCTGCCGGAACAGGTCGGTCCAGATACGGTATTGCTCTCTTAATTTTACATAATCAACCGCCGCTCCCAGCCGCTGCCGTTCATGCAGGTATCCGTCCGCTACCCAGGCAAGCATCTGCAGAATTTCCTCCGGATCCACAGAAGCCTTAAACTTTGTAAAATCAACGTTTTTAAAATAGGATGCCAATAAGCTTGCGGTAATATTTTGCACGTGTTTTTCCACATCGGCCGTGATATCCTCTTTTTGGGAATAAAAGGCACGCAAATTAAATTCCATAATATACGGATTCGCTTGCAGCAGTTGGAATTTACGCTCCGCCGAGTAGCTGCACAGCTCAAAAAAATCGGTGATCTCTGAAAAATGTCCGGTTATAACATGTTCTCTAATTTTTTTCGTTGCATAATCGTACAGGAACAGATAAAATTCCTTTTTATTATGAAAGTAATAGAAGAGCAATCCTTTTGAAATTCCGGATTTTTCGGCGATCAGGTCGGTAGAAGCCCGCTTGTATTCATTCTTTGCAAATACCTCAAAGCCTGCGTTGATGATTGCCGTTCTTTTTTCCTCAGGCAATTCCAGAAATTTTACATTCAATAATGTCTGCCTCCTTCCTGACCGATCCGATTTAATCAATTCGGTCAATGTGATTTCAGTTTAGCTCATTGACTATTTTTTTCAAGGCCCCTTAAGAAGAAATTTTACGGGATTTTTATAAGTTTTCAGGTGAGGAAAGTCATTGGAACAGGGATGGTTACGGCCAGGCAAATTTTTAAAATTTGTGCTTGAAATATGATTATATATTTGTTATAATATCATTCGTGGCTGACGGGTAATATGAAACGGCCGTAAATATGATGGGCTATCGCCAAACGGTAAGGCACTGGACTCTGACTCCAGCATCTCAAGGTTCGAATCCTTGTAGCCCAGTA
>JAEWSD010000172.1 GCA_023398615.1 Bacillota bacterium | reverse complement strand
TACCTATACCGAACGTGAATCAGGAGCGGTTCATCATATTGAATTACAAGGGGTATTTGTCCAGATTGGACTTATACCTAATACGGACTGGTTGAGTGAAACTGTTGACCTCAATCGTTTTGGTGAGATTATCACCGATAGCCATAATGCTACTAATCTGCCCGGAGTTTTTGCAGCAGGAGACTGCACGAACAGTCCGTATAAGCAGATTGTCATATCAATGGGTTCAGGAGCAAGTGCCGCCTTAAGCGCCTTTGATTATTTAATCAGAAATTAATCTTCGAGGCATATAGCAGGGGCGCGAACAGATATGAAAAGCTTTCGGTTTGTATGTCCTAAATAAATTTAGGTTTATTGTTAATGCGTAAATTCCTGCCGAAAAATCCGGGCTGTACCTGGTTGGATTTCCAGGCTATATTACCGTTAACAATGCTATAACTGAGACCGGAGGCCAGTTTGGCAGGAGCATCATAGGTTGCGTTATCATGAAACTCTTCCGGACGGAAGATATTAATATCGGCATAATAGCCCTCTTTTAGCCGGCCTCTGCGGTCGATACGCATACGTTGTGCCGGCGCGCCTGTCATTTTGTAAATCGCTTCCGGAAGTGTGAATAAGCCTCTTTCGTATACATATTCACGGATTATTTTTGGAAAAGCTCCGTACATGCGGGGATGAGGGGTATCTGTCTGGGCGTAGATGGAATCTGAAATAACCATAGAGTAAGGCAGCTTAGCAACAGCGTCGATGTCTTCCTGGCACATAGTCTGATTTATAATAGCAGTTTTACCCTCCTCATCGTGGATAAGGTAAGCCGCAAGAGCGCAGCCGTCCTGAAATCCATATTCCGTTGCCGCGGCAGCCACTGATTTTCCTATGTATTTACGGTTGTGGTCTTTTACAACACTGGAAATAATAATACGCTTCCAACCGAGGATTTCTTCAAAACGTTCCCAACTGCCATAATAGGCAGCTCCTAAACGCCGATATTTGTCCACGCCTTCCGGAGTGCCAAGCGACTCGATTGCACCGCTCATATCACCTGCCACAAAATCAGGCGGCAACAGGGTGGTCAGAGCGGTGGAACCACAGTCATACGGATAAAAATCACAGGTGATGTCAAGACCATCGGTCCGTGCCTGTTCGATCAGTTCAATTGCTTTAAAGATTTCTTTATGCCAGTTATTTTTGTAGATAGATTTAAAATGACTGATTTCAATGGCGCAGTTTACCTGCTTTCCAATTTCAATCATCTCTTTAATACTGGATGTCAGAGTGTCTCCCTCATCTCTTATATGGGCTGTTACGATTCCTCCATAGGTTCCAACCGGTTTTAGCAGTCGAATGTACTCTTCTGTGCTGCCGTAGCATTCGGGTATGTACATAATCCCCACAGAAACACCGGCGGCACCTTCTTCCAGGGCATCTCTTATCAGGCCGGATGCGACGGCCATTTCATCATCGGTGAAGGGAGAATTGGAAAATCCCTTTACGGCTATTTTTATGGAACCAGTTCCGATTAGGGATACAAAATTCAGATTCAGTTGTGCGCTGTCCATTGCGGCTAAGTATTGCGGGAATGTAGAGATGTGCTCAGCGTGGAACGGCCCCAAAACGGGCTCGTTGAAGCTGCGCATCTCTCGGGCCGTAACCGGATTATGACTGACCGGCGTCATGGAAATTCCGCAATTGCCGACGACGGTAGTTGTTATTCCTTGTGCCAGCATGCAGGCAGAATAGGAATCGGAATAGAATGGAAGAATATCACAGTGACGATGGATATCTATAAATCCGGGAGTGACTGCCATGCCGTCCGCAGGAATAATCTGGTCGGCATCGGTCTCTATATCGGTACCGATGCCGACGATCTTATCACCATCGATCAGAACTGATCCGGGAAAAGGTTCGGAACCAAGTCCGTCAAACAATAATCCGTTTTTAATTAATATCTTACTCATAACATAAATCCTTTCCGGTGTTTTTTATTCGGGCTCTTTGTTCAAATAGTTGTAAACGCTGAATCTGGAGATGCCAAGGAACTCAGCGACACGTTCTACGGATTTTTTTATAAGAAATAATCCTTTAGAATTTAAAGCGTGAACAATGGAGACCATATCTTCTTTTGTCAATTCGTCTAAAGCTTTGCCGGTATTGGCGACCGCTTCTTTCATCATTTGATCCAATAAATCATCGATATTATCTACAAAGACTTCTTTAATATGGGAGTCACCTTCAGAGGATGTCAGGTGCGAAATAGTTGCCTGCCCTTGCAGCAGGTTAGTGATGTCGTAATTAATACATAAACTGCCGACGATTTTACCCGTATGATCTCTGAAATATTTACTGGAGGAGCGTAAAGTACGCCCGTTTTCCGTAGTGTTAATATAATTGTATTGGTCGGTTGGCTGTACACTGCCCTGAAGAATCTCCAAGCCGGTGTTTGTACCGGATCCCCCTACCTTTCTGCCTGTGATATGGCCATTGTAAATTGCTACTATGGTATGATCGTAGGGTAGGGTAAGATCGTGAAGAACAACTTCACATTCCGGACCAAATTGTGTAGAGATACATTTTGCAATTTCCGAAAGCGTATCGATGTTATCTGAAACAAAACTCATTATATAAACCTCCGTTGGCAAAGAATATAATTGTATTATAATTCAACGCTTTGTTTAAATCAAGCACTAAATTGCATAAACAAAATGTTGACGATTAAAATTAAACAAATAGTAAAAAGTTACAATAAAAAGTTAAATATGAAAAAAATAATGTACAATATATAATAAATGATTGACTTAATCCAGAATCCATAGTACAATTAGTAGCATGCACGATAAACAATTTGTTTACAAATGGCAAATATATTTAAACAAAAATTTTAAAGATAAGGAGGATGAGAATGAATTATCAGTTCACAGGAACAGAATCGGTTATTACACCGGCGTTGATTTATTATTACGATACAATTAAAGATAATGTATTGAAAGCAATTGAGATGGCAGGCGGTGCAGAATATCTTTGGCCTCATATTAAAACCCATAAATGTGCGCAGATCGTAAGAATGCAGATTGAGCTGGGAATTACCAGATTCAAGTGTGCAACAATTGCTGAAGCAGAAATGGCCGCAAGTTATGGAGCATCTCATGTTTTGGTAGCATATCCGTTAATCGGACCGGACATTGATCGCTTTTTGCAGTTAAAGCTGGGGTTTCCGACGGTTGAGTTTTGGGCGATAGGCGACTGCAGGAAGCAGTTAGAGATTTTGAATGAAAAGGCCGGATTGTTTGGCACCGGATGTAATGTCTTAATCGATGTTAATACCGGTATGGATCGTACCGGAGTAGAAGTTTCAGATTTGCCGAATTTATATCAGTACTGTGCTGCATTGGATAACTTGATACTGCGGGGATTTCACTGCTATGACGGGCAAAGGACAGAAAAAGAACTGAAAGCGCGTACGGCCGGTGTGAAAGAATACCTGGATAAGCTGGTGCATATCAAGGAAGAATTGCAGCAAAAGAAATATTGCTGTGACACTCTTGTAGTTGGAGGCAGTCCCTCTTTCCCGTGCTATCGTAAACTCGGCATTCAGGACGCTTATTATTCACCGGGAACAGTATTGCTTAATGACTATGGATATTTTAAGAAATATCCTGACATGAACTTCACACCGGGAGCAGCTATTCTGACCAGGGTTGTAAGCAATCCGGCCAAAGGGTATTTTACTCTGGATCTGGGATATAAAGGAATTGCGGCAGATCCGCCGGGAGCGCGCGGCAGAATCCTGGGACTGGAGCATGCGGAGGAAATGTTCCAGAGTGAAGAACACTGGACATGGCGTATGGAAGAAGGATATGAAGAGGAAACTCCGGAACCTGGTGAAGAATTTTATGTGATTCCAACGCATATCTGCCCAACCAGTGCGCTATATTCTTCAGCCGTTGCTGTGAAGAATGAAAGAGTTATCGGAGAATGGATGATAACGGCGCGTAATAGAAAAATAACTTATTAATAGAAGAATAAAGGAGCAAAGAAATGAACGTTTATGAAACAATGAAAGAAAATAAAATAACACTGCCTACACCGCCGCCAAAGGGAGGGGTTTATACTTCAGTACAGGAGTTTGGAACAAGCCTGTATTATTGTTCCGGGTGCGGACCTGATATTGGCGGCGGCAGCAATGTTATCGGCAAGCTGGGGAAAGAGCTGACTTTAGAAGATGGGCAAAAGGCGGCATACCAATGTATGCTTAACTTATTGGCTAATCTGGAAGCAGAACTTGGAGACTTGAATCGAATAAAGAGATTTGTTAAAGTCCTCGCTTTTGTAAATTGTACGGATGATTTCGAACAACAGCCACAGGTAGTGAATGGAGGTTCAAATCTTCTTGTAACATTATTCGGTCAGGAAGCAGGATGTCCGGCAAGAACTGCGATCGGCACTAATTCCCTGCCCGGAGGAATTGCATGTGAAATAGAAGCTTTCGTAGAAGTGAAATAGTACATATCAGGAGGTTAATATTATGAGAAAATTTAAAAAATTAGCAGCAGTACTTTTGACAGCAGCATTGGCTGGAACCATGATTACAGGATGCGGAAGCAATTCCACTTCTGCCGACCCTTTAAAAGATTCTGCAGACGCAGAGGGAACAACATCTGCTGGTCCGGCAGAAGATATAAAAAGTGAAATGCATATTGCTATTAATGCGGCTCCGGCAAATTTGGATATCGTAATAACAGGTGGTGATGTGGGCAGAACGATTGCAGACGGAAATATATTTGAAGGCCTTGTTAATATGAAATCCGATTATACTTCCGGTTTAGAGCTGGCAGAATCCTATGAGACAAATGATGATTTTACGGAATGGACTTATAAACTGCGTCAGGGTGTAATGTTTCACAATGGACAGGAAATGAAAGCGGACGATGTAGTGGCATCGATGAATCGTTGGATTGAGCGCTGCAGCCAGGCTTCTCAGATGATCGGAGAGTCCAGATTTGAGAAAGTGGATGACTATACGGTTAAGATTTCATTGGCAGCACCGTTGATGTATTTAAATGAACTGATGGCAACTACAGGTCAGATGCCGGCTATCGTTCCGGCGTCTACAATTGAAGCAGCCGATCCGGAAACCGGTTTGCTGAAAGAGTATATTGGTACGGGTCCTTACAAATTTGATGAATGGAAGCAGGATCAATACATCAAGATAACAAAATTCGATGATTATACACCTTACGGTACACCGGGTGAGTGCGACGCACGTGTTGGTTATAAAGAAGCAAAGACACCGGACATATATTATGATATTGTTCCGGACGATGCAATAAGAGTTGCCGGAATTCAGACAGGCGAGTATGACTTTATTTACAAGCTGCCGATCGATAACTATTCCATGTTCGCAGAGAATAGCGACTACACAATTTTCAATGATATGAATGGTTCACTTGGTATGATCTACAATAAGGCACAGGGAATTAGCGCCGACCCTATTTTCAGACAAGCCGTAAATGCCGCATTGGATATGGATGCTATCATGCAGTCAGCTTATTCGGATCCGCAATTTTACAGATTGGATGCCTGCTATATGTACCAGGAACAGCCGGAATGGTATACGGAAGCCGGAAAAGAGTATTACAATGTAAAAGACATGAATAAGGTAAATGAACTGTTAGCTGAAGCAGGATACAATGGCGAGCCGTTTACGCTGTTAGTCTCATCAGACTATCAGGAATTTTATAATGCTGCGGTTGTAATTGAAAACCAGTTAGAAAAAGCAGGTATCAATGCTGATTTAAAAGTATGTGACTGGGCCACTTTCTTAACTTACAGAAGCGATCCTTCCGCTTTTGACGCATTTATTACATCCTGGAGTCCTGTTGCATTACCGACGCTTTTAAATTGGATGACAGAAACTTATCCGGGCTGGGTTGTTGATACTAAGCTTATAGAAATGGAAAAGGAATTGAACACTTCCACAAGTAAAAAGGAAGCGGCGGCAAATTGGAATGAAATGCAGCAATATTGCTGGTCTGACAGCTTGCCGATCAGTAAATTTGGTGACTTCAGCATGTGCTGTGCATCCTCATCAAAGGTACATGACATGGTATATCATTTTGGTCCGTTTGCATGGAATGTAACCGTATCTAAATAATTGACAATATTTTAGTGGCGGTAAGATATCTGGCATAAGATTATTGCCGCCACTTTTTGTTAACGGAGTGAGCCTATGAAAAAATATGTAGTAAAAAGGGTTTTATCGTTGTTTCCGGTGCTGATTGTTGTGTCCGTTGTAATATTTTTCTTAATACATATGACTCACGGTGATCCTGCGCGGACAATGCTGGGAGATCAGGCTTCTGAGGCAGAAGTGGAAACCCTTAGAGAAAATTTGGGATTTAATGAACCGATAGTTGTTCAATATGTTGACTGGATAGGTGATATATTTAAGGGTGATCTAGGTAAATCGATTTTTATGGATGAACCTATGTACAAAATTATTTTGGATCATATCGGTCCAACAATATCTCTGTCGATTTATGCATTAGTGATTTCGCTGATAATTGCCCTGCCATGCGGTATTATTGCAGCCAGGAAACGCGGAAAGATACAGGACCAGACAATTTCCGTGTTTAGTATGATAGGAATTTCTGTCCCAAGCTTTTTGCTTGGTATGTTAATGATCATACTATTTTCCGTAAAAATGAAACTACTTCCTTCCGCCGGGTATAAGCCTGTTGCAGATAATGGTTTTATAAAGCACATTCAATATTTAACACTTCCGGCTATTTCACTTGGCCTTATGCAGGCGGCGTTGATCACGAGAATGACTCGTTCATCGGTGCTGGAGGTATTGGGCAGTGACTATATCAAAATGGCAAAAGCCAAAGGTGTGAAGAACAGGGTGATTCTTATTAAACATGCATTACGTAATGCGTTGCTTCCTATCATAACAGTAATTGGACAGAGTTTTATCGCTCTTTTATCAGGGGCTACGGTAGTTGAGACCGTATTTAACATACCGGGGATCGGACAACTGGTTGTCAATTCTGTGTTGCGCAGAGATTATGAAGTAATCCAAGCTGTGGTTTTAGTCATTGCGTTAGTTAATGTAGTTATAAATCTAATCGTGGATTTGCTTTATGGTCTGGCAGACCCGCGAATCAGTCTTGAGTAACGCTATGATTAGTTCGAAAGGAGATGCGGCATGGATAGCATAGATATAAATACGGATAATATACCGGCAGAAGAGAACATAGATGTTCTCAAAAGACAATTGAAAAAGGAACAGCGGCAAATTAAAATACATAAATTTACGAGGAATAAGCTGGCAATGATAGGAGCCACAATAACCATAGCTATGATTCTTGTTGCGGCTCTGGCATCCGTGATCGCACCGACGGGCCCATATGATATGATTGTGAGTAATCGACTCAAAAGTCCTTCCCCAACTAATATTTTTGGAACGGATACATTAGGCCGGGATTTGTTTTCCCGTATTATATATGGGGCCAGAGTTTCTATAAAGGTTGGTGCGGCAGTCAGTGCAATCTCACTGGTTGTGGGGATGATTATTGGCCTGTATTCAAGCTATTACAAGGTACTGGACAGTATCTTAATGCGTATCTGCGACGGCTTAAAAGCGATCCCGGCTATTTTGCTTGCCATCGGGTTAATGGCAGTTCTGGGTACCAGTGTAAGGAATGTAATCATTTCTCTGGCTATTGTGTATATACCTGATATAGCCAGAATTACCAGGTCATCGGCGCTGATGGTAAAAGAACAGACATATATTGAATCAATGAAGGCGCTGGGAGCCAGCTCGTACCGAATTATCTGGCATCATATCGCTCCCAATGTGTTATCACCGGTTATTGTTCAGGCCTCTTTTATTTTTGCTACGGCAATTGTACAGGAAGCATCTTTAAGCTTTCTGGGAGTGGGAGTTCCTGTTCCGGCTCCAAGCTGGGGAAACATTCTGTATGAGGGAAAAGAAGTTATTTACAATGCATGGTGGATGATAGTATTCCCAGGACTTTCTATGGCATTACCGGTACTCGGGCTTAATCTGCTTGGTGATGGAATTCGTGAAGTTATGGATCCTATGAGCAATTAAGAAAAAAGGAGACAGTTTATAGATGAAAGAGCATGAAAGAATTTTGCAGGTAATAAATTTAACAACATCGTTTAAAACGGAACGAGGAAAAATGAATGCTGTACAGGGAGTTTCTTTTGATGTAAACAAAGGCGAGATTCTTGGTGTGGTAGGGGAATCCGGATGCGGAAAAAGCGTTACTTCACAATCAATATTACGGCTATATGATGAAAAATACCTGGTTGAATATCAGGGAGAGATTCTATTTGACGGAGTAGACTTATTGAAAATTCCGGAAAAAGAGATGCAGAATAGACGAGGCAAGGATATCTCTATGGTATTTCAGGATGCACTAAGCTCCTTGAATCCTGTATTTACGGTAGGCGACCAGATTATGGAACCGCTTATGAACCATCAGCATATGAAAAAAGCAGAAGCTCAAAACCGTGCAATTGAAATGCTGCGACTGGTTGGAATTCCTGCGCCCGAAAAAAGAGCCGGCCAGTATCCGCATGAATTGTCGGGCGGTATGAGACAGAGAGTGATGATAGCAATTGCTCTTTCCTGTAATCCAAGACTTTTGATTGCGGATGAGCCGACGACGGCTCTGGATGTAACAATTCAGGCACAGATTATGGACCTGATTGTAGAGCTTAATGAGAAGCTGCATATGGGTGTTATATTGATTACTCATGATTTGGCCGTTGTTGCGGAGATTTGTAAACGGGTTATAGTTATGTACCTTGGACAGACGGTAGAAGAAGCGGATGTAAACGATATCTTTGATCATCCGATGCATCCGTATACCAATGGTCTGATTGATTCCATTCCATTGCTTGAGGGCAGCGGAGAAAAACGACTGCATACAATCTCCGGTATGGTACCGCTTTTGAACCAGATTCCGAATGGATGCCGCTTTGCACCTCGATGTCCTTATGCAAAAGAACGCTGTCATCAGGAGATGCCAGAGCTTATTAATGTTGATGAAAGACATAAGGTTAGATGCTTTTATCCGATCGGACTTGAATAGGAGGTGGCACAATGGGAAAGGAAGTAGTATTAGAAGCTGAAAGCATTAAAAAATATTTTCCTGTAAAGGGAAGCTTCGGAAGGGTAGTAAACCAGGTAAAAGCGGTGGATGATGTTTCATTGAAGCTTTACCGCGGAGAAACATTGGGCCTTGTCGGAGAAACAGGCTGTGGAAAAAGTACCTTGGGCCGGACAATTATGAAACTTTTGGAACCGACGGAGGGAACAATACATATGCAGGCTAAGGACATTACAAATTACTCCGAAAGAGAGATGAGACCTGTCCGGAGCTATATACAGATGGTTTTTCAGGACCCATATTCCTCCTTAAATCCACGAAAGAAAGTTGGACAAATATTAGAAGAAGTTCTGACAATACAGAAAATTAAATGTGATAAACAGAAAACCGTATTGGAAATCCTTGAGAAGGTCGGACTGAGAAAAGAACACTATTATCGTTTTCCGCATGAATTTTCAGGTGGTCAGCGCCAGCGTATCGGATTGGCGAGGGCGTTAATACTGAATCCTGGCATAGTAGTGTGTGATGAGCCGGTATCTGCCCTTGATGTATCGATACAGTCGCAGATTATTAATTTGCTGTTAGATTTACAGGAAGAGAGGGAGCTTTCATATCTGTTTATCGCACATGACATGAGCGTAGTGAAGTTTATTTCAGACAGAATCGGAGTTATGTACCTTGGACATCTTGTAGAAGAGGCTGGGACCGATGAATTATTTACAAATCCGCTTCATCCTTACGCGCAGGCTCTGCTTTCTGCGGTACCTGAGGTAAATCCTCATGTGTCTAAAAAGAGGATTGTGCTGCAGGGCGACGTACCATCTCCGTTAAATCCTCCTTCGGGATGTGTTTTCCATGAAAGATGCCCTTATGCAAAGCCTGTATGCTCGCAGGAAAAACCCGTCAGAATCGAAGCGGCAAAGGGCCATAATGTGAGTTGCCATTTGTATGAGAAATAAGGGGGACTTTCTATGATAAAATATCATTTAATAATAGACGGAGGCACTACGAATACCCGGTTTACACTTTTGGAAGGCGAAAAGGTTATTACAAGGACCATACGCAGATCAGGGGCGGCAGACGCAGATGCCGCTTGCGGCAACAGTCTTCTGAAGCATGTGATAAGAGAAGAACTTTGCAGTCTGCAAGACCAATACGGCTGTATAACAGATATATTTGCATCCGGCATGATTACGTCAAATGCGGGTCTTTATGAAGTGCCGCATATTCCGGCTCCGGCCTCTCTTAAGGATTTGGCGGCAGGCGTCAGAACAACCGTAATCTCTGATATAAGCAGAGATATAAAATTTCATTTTGTACCCGGTTTGCGTTTTATAAATCAAATTGAGTATGGTGCGGATATGATGCGCGGAGAAGAAACAGAAATTATGGGTGCAATAGAGGATGAGCTTGTAAACAAATCCCTTCTTTTTCTGCACTGCGGTTCCCATAATAAGCTTATTCGCTATTATGACGGTAAAATACGGGAGTCCGTAACAACCATTGGAGGAGAACTGCTTTGGGCCGTACTCAATGATACAATTTTGAAAAGCTCTGCGGCGGAATTATCAGAGGCCGTACCATTAGACAGAGAATATGTTAAACGCGGATATCATGAAGCTGTTAAATATGGCTTGTCGCGCGCCCTGTTCCTTGCCCGAATCTGCCATGTTATTGAAGATGCAGACAAAAATCAGGTACTTTCCTTTATTTACGGCGCGATTGCTTCGTCGGATCTGCAGGTCCTGGGTAAATTCATTGGGAAGAGATGTGATAAAATCATACTATACGGCAGGGAGGGCTTTCTTCGTGCTTTTGAGATTTGCCTGCCGCTCTCAGGAACTGTGAAAATAACTCCGGATAGGGTAAGTACAATCTCACGAGAAGATAGTGAGCTGTTAAGTGTCAAAGGAATCGGTAAAATAAGAGATATTTTTTTAAATAAGCTGGGCGGAAAGGAGGATAAAGAAAATGGTGGAACATGATTTTTCACGGAGCAGAGTGATAGCGATAGCAAGAGGAATGGAGTACGAAGAGTTAAGCAAACTGGTCAGAGCGCTTACAGACGGCGGAATTCGTCTGGCAGAGGTTACTCTTAATTCGAAAGATGCTTTGAATTCTATTGCAAAGCTGAAGGAGAGGTATCAAAATGAGATACACATCGGGGCTGGAACCGTGCTTAATTTGCAGGCGGTGAAAGATGCGATTTCAGCCGGTGCTGAGTTTATAGTAACTCCTAATATGAATAAGCAGGTAATATCTTATTGTGCGGAAAGGAATATACTGATAACTCCCGGGGCATTTACCCCTACGGAAATAGTGGAAGCGGTGCAGTCCGGTGCCAGGTATGTAAAGGTATTTCCGGTCAGGGCATTAGGCGCCGGCTACATTAAGGATATACTTGCACCCCTGTCCGATGTGAAACTGATAGCGGTAGGCGGAGTAGATGATATGAATGCCGAACAATATATGCGGGCCGGGACCTATGGACTTGGAGTGGGAGGGAATCTGTGCAGGCTTCCGGAGGACGGAGATTTTTCTCGTATTACGGAATATGCGAGAAAACTTGTGCAAACTTGCCGTGCCTTCGGAGAGAAGGGCTGATAGCAACAACCATTCTGTCGCATTACTGGATTTCTGACAATTTCCATGCTATAATATGAAAAAGCTTTTGTGCAATTTGGCGTTGGAGGAGCTTAAAAAGGAAATAAAAGGAAATCATTGTGACAGGGGGTAAAAAAGTGAGAAATAAAAGGATTCTAAGCAGGGTGCGAATTGATACCGCGCTGTCTGCTGTTTATGAATATCCTCTC
>JAEWSD010000097.1 GCA_023398615.1 Bacillota bacterium | reverse complement strand
GATTTAAGTGAGATAACGATGCAGATCACTGCGAGTGCCGCTATCACAAATATGGAGATCAGCACATTGTCTATCGGTAAGCCAAGGGAGGCCGCTTTCAGCAGCTTGATGCCCTGAGTCAGCGGCAGGATATCACAGACTTTTTTCATTGCGGCGGGCATGACTTCATAAGGTAGTGTTGCCCCGGAAAAAATCAGCATGGGGAAGTACAAAATACTGGCAATGACACTGGCTCTTTTGCTGTTTTTTGCAATGCCGCCGACCATCATACCGATGCTGAGCATGGATATCAGCACCAGAAACCAGCCGCCGAAAAATGTGAGCCATGAGCCATGCATCCGAAATCCTAAGAACAGCCTTGCCACGATCCAGAGAAGCAGCAGAGAGAGGGCGGAGTACAGTGTGTAGATGACAACCTGTACCGAGAGAATCATAGCCGGACTGACCGGAGTAACCTTTAAACGTTTCAGGATTTTACGTTCCCGGTAATCAGACACCAGAATAGGTAATCCCATAACACCTCCCGCGCAAATGGAAATCGTGGAAAGTGCTCCGAAGGACTGTTCCAAAAACGTATATCCGGCACCGTCAAAGGCGGGCTTCCTTCCATAAATGATTCCGAGAATAACCATTATCACTAACGGCATAATAATTGCAAATATAGGCATATTCATATCTCGCAGGGAGAGCCGGGATTCTATTTTGAGCATCTTATTAAAAGTTTTCATTTATATTTTCCTCCTCAACATACCAGAGATACGTATCTTCAAATTTTTCATAGGGGCTGTTTGCGATAGCCTCGGTAACCGTACCGTAAAATACCGTCTGACCGCGCTTCAAAATGCAGATTTCATCGCACAGTATCTCTACCTCATCCATGAAGTGAGAGGTCAGGAGGATCGTCAGACCGTTTGCCTTCAGTTCCTTGAGAATCTTCCAAACATCCCGTCTTGCTTTGGCATCCAGCCCGGTTGTCAGTTCGTCCAGAAAGACTACCTGCGGGTCGGGGATTAATGCCAGCACAATAAACAGCCGCTGCTTCTGACCGCCGGAAAGGTCCTTGACAGGGCTTTTAATTTTATCCTGAAGGCCGAATTGTACCAGCAGCTTATGCCAGTCCGCAGCTTGCCGGTACAGGGATGCCGTTTCCTCGCAAAGCTCACTCACAGTGATTTCGCTCTGGTAATTTGCTTCCTGAAACTGGACACCTATCTTTTGGAATAATTCTTTTCGGTCTTTTATAGGATTCATACCTGCGATGGACACCGTACCGCTGTCCGGCCTTTTTGTTCCCAGGATGCACTCGATACTGGTGCTTTTACCTGCACCGTTTGCACCCAGCAGGCCGAATACCTGGCCGGGTCCGACCGACAGACTAAGATTTTTGACTGCGGGCAGTCCATTATAGGATTTAGAGATATGTTCGACTTTGATTATCTCATTCATATTATTTTTCTCTCCTCTTTGCTAAGTTTTACCGAACTGCCCTAAGCTCGATATATCCTCTGATTCCGATTGGCTCCAATTGGATACGGGGATTGATGTCATCCCATGTGAGTCCTATCGCGGCAGGGTCATATTTTTGGATCGCCGCCTGAACTTCCTCAATTGCCTGGCAATAATCTTCTTCCGGAAAAGGCTCACCCTGGAACATTAGATATTTTGCCGCAGGAAATTCAATCACATCAAGTCCCTCGGGAATTTCTCCGTCATAGTCCGTGGCTACCTCTACACCCTGTACGTATTCAGAAGTGCCGGCTTTTCGATATTGTGCCGGAAGCCACAGGCACACCGGTTCACCGCTGATGGACTTCATGCTGGTAAGAAGCCCCCAGATCTCACAGCCCACCTCATCACAGTATTCAAAGTAATCGGCCGCTTTAATACCCCGTTTGATAATGACCCTGCGTGCCGGTTTCTCGACCGCATGGATATAGATATTTCTTATAGTTTCCATTGCATTTGACTCCTTTCTGAGTTCTCTGTATTTTACGCCGTAGGGAGTAAAAAGATATAAAGGAATCGGTTTTATCGCATATTCCCTGGGATTGTATCCAAACTCCCGAAAAAATGCCCGCCGGTATCCGTCCACACTGCCGAAGCCAAGGTCAAACGCAACATCGCTGATTTTGCAGGCCTTATCCCGCAGCCGCAGTGCTGATTTCGACAGCCGCAGGCGGCGAATATAATCGGCAGGCGTTAAGTTCGTGTACTGTTTAAACAGCCGATAGGAATACCAGGGAGAAAACATGGATACTTTCGACAGGTCGGCCAGTGAAACAGTATCACTCAGATGCAGGTTAATATAATCCTGCATACGCTGAACCGCTTCAATTTGTTCCTTCATTTCCATCACCTCCTGAAGCTTAATCATATCGTTTTTAAGATAAAATTGCTCGACTATTTTTGCTATAATGATATCGACCAATTACAAATCGATCGTAACGTATATATAAGGAAAACGCAAATTATACGTTACAGTTCAGCCTTGCGGTACCATAGGCTGAACTGTAACAATTTTATTCAGATATGTGTTCGCATTATCTTTACAAATGAATGGCATCATGTTACCATAAAGATATTATAGTACATGTACATCACAGGAGGAAGATATGGATAGAAAAGAGAGATTTTTTATTCGGCTTATCAGAAATGTTCTATTGTTAGTTTTTATCATTGGAACCGTAATAATCAGTGGCAGTAAAGTGTATGCGGCGGAGGAGCTATATGAGGCAGAAGATAATGATACGGCGGATACTGCAAATGATATCAGTTTAGGCAGTTATGTATATGGTGATATGAAAAATAAAGAGGATACGGATTACTATAAGTTTCAGGTTAATGATACCGGAGTGGTTGATATTACCTTGTCTCATGCAGATATCGATCAGGGCTTTTCTTTTTTTGTAACGGTGTATCAATATTCAAACGGCAGCTACACCGAATTGAATTCGGATATGATATGGGCACCCGGTGTATACCATTTGACTCTGGGCACGGCCCCTAATACATATTATGTTAAAGTTAACGCCGGAGCAATATCTTCCGTAAACGGTAAATATGTAATGAGCGTGAATTTCACCAAGAGTGCTGATTGGGAAAGAGAACTCAATGACAGTACGGAGACGGCAAATGATATTAATATAGGTTCATTGGTTTATGGGAGTATGAAAAGAAAAGATGATACAGATTATTACAAATTCTCATTATCACAGCCTGCAACCGTACAAGTTGGCCTGGCTCATACGGACATAAATCAGGGCTTTTCCTTTTCAGCCACCGTATATCAATATAAAAACGGAAGTTATACGAAGATAGCAGAGAGCTCCAGTATATGGGCTCCGGGAAAATATCAATCTCCGGAATTGAGATTATCAGCGGGCAGCTACTATATCAGTGTCAGTGCCGGAGCAAATGGCTCGGTTGGCGGTAAATATACGTTAGATCTGGATTATAAAGTCGCACAAACAAGTATCCGTGATACAAGCTCTACCCAGAAAAGTAAGGTAAAAATAAACTATAAAAAGGTTCCGAATGTAACAGGATACGAAATATATCGTAAGACAAAAGGAAACTATGTGCGTATTAAAACGATAAGCAATAATAATACGTTAACCTATACGGATAAAAACGTGAAAGGCGGTCAGACCTATTATTACAAGGTACGGGCGTATTATAAAGCCGGCAGCAAAGTATATTACGGTAAATTTTCCGGGACGAAGAAAATAACCGTAAAGAAATAATCGGTATTCTGATAAATCAAGGGCAGAAGCCGCTGGCTCTGCCCTTGATAACTATAGATTACGATAAAATTATTTATCTAATTTCTTATTTTCATAAACGGATACCCATGAATCATAATAAGGATTCTCCCAGGTATTACCGTCAAAATCAGTATAGTCAGCTACGATAGCCTTAACGGTTTTTATATTTTTGCAATCTTCACTCAGGGAATAGCCTGAATCGTCTCCGTAAGTGGCTCCGTCAACCATATTCACATCGTCGTAACCCACCTGTCTGATATAATCACCGCTATTGAAATCAAATTGGCCGACAATTTTCACCGGTAAATTGTTTTCATCCCAGGCTGCATATGCTATTGTGGCATTTTTAATTTCCTTGCCGGATGTATTCTGGAATACGGCAGACAGCATGTCCGGATAGAGCGCTTTATATTCGTCCGATTGTACCAGGTAATCGGTGGAAACAACGAATATAGGCTGCTCTTTCAGTTTAGCTTCCAGATCTTTTGCAGAGAGATCTTCTTCAACCGGGGTTTCCGCTTCTGCTGTTTCCAGATCTTCTTTTTCTATATCGGAAGCGGAAAGCTGTTCTTTTAAACCGTCATTTTCAGCTTCTAATTCTTTTATCTTACTGTTAGCAGTATCCAGTTCTGTTTTCAGTTTGTCGTATTCTTCCTTAGACACCGTATTATCACTTGATACAGCGTCTCCTTTCGGCGAACATCCGGTAATACCCAGAAGCAGAGCTATTGATAGTATTGCAAACAATTTTTTCATTTGTAATCTCCTTATCGTATTTTTTATACCCTATTGGTAAAATTATTTTACCACATTTTGGACTTCGGGTAAATACTGAGAGGTTACAAATTGTAAATGCAATGCTATAAGCAACATGTGTGCGCTGCATTATTCATTTTGCAGCAGTTCTTCAACGATATCTGCGTAACCTTTCAAGAAAGCCTTTTCACTGAATAATTCATTGGCTATTTCCATATTTGTTCTCTTTAATTCACCGATTGACTGATTCCCGATAAATTCATCATAATCCTTGCTATCAGAAAGATCATATAGAAAAATACCGTTATTTCTGATAATTACCTCTTTATTCCCGCCGACAGGGGTCAATATCGGTATATTGCCGTAACTCATAGCTTCTATGGTAGAAAAATCAAAGATGGAAAACCTGTGTGTCAAAATATAGTAATCGGTATACTGAAACAGTGCCAGGATATCATCATGCGGAACTCTTTGCTGCAGCCACATAACATTATCCTCAATTCCGTAACGGAAGATATTATCTTCCAGTTCCTTTGCCTTGACACCATTACCCACGATAATCCATTTGAAAGGACCATGCTTTGCCTTTACTTTAGATAGAAATTCAGGAATGCGCTCGACTCCTTTCGCTTCGTTCAGTGCCGCTACCGTAATAAAAACAGGTTCCTGTGAGCCATCATTGATTACAGTGATAACACTTTTAATTTCATTAGAAGTTAATTTTATGTCATTTGGTTTATCGTATCCGTTATATAGGATTTTAGTATTGGCATTTTCAACAATCGGCTTTAAAGTTGGCTCAGATTCAATTAAGCTTTCAATTGCTCCCTTTGAAGGAAAGGCTAAATATTTTATCAGCTTTATTGTGGTAATCAATATTGCATCAAGTGTATCTTTGCGGCTTTCATCCTGCTGGCCGGAAAAATATTCCCATTCTTTATATAAACTGCCCTGCTGATGATAAACCAATACCGTTTTTGTGAATGGAAAAGTAGATAAAAAAATAAATGCGCTGCCGACATCATGAAAAAAATAGATATCGTTTTCTGAAAAATGATAATAATAATCAAGCTTTAAAAGATATCTTTTTAAAACCTCCAGCTCGCTTCCTTCGGCATCTGCCAAGCTAAGTTTTAAGGTTGCGTCTTTTTCGAAAATTACATCCTGGAATACATGAATCATATTTTCTATATAACCATAATTCCTGTTGGCAAACACCAGCCTGTAATTTACGCCCCCGGGGCCGCCGGTAGGCTGTTTGGGACATAATCTGTTAGAAAATGAGAATACTCTTGCTTTGCTATTCTTATCTTCGGTATTCATTAGCAGTTCCTCCATGTTATGCGATTAGTATGTAGTCTCGCAGCTGAATTGTATATTAATATATTAATACAGTTTCCCTTAAGTAGCAATATAAATAAAATTTTAAATTTTCCTTGACAAATTTATCTATTCGTTTATAATTAAAAAAAACTTATTTAAGGAGAGCCTATTTCATGTTAGCAAAAAGCTTTAGCGTCAATATGTTTATGTTTGTCGGCAGATTTTTTAAAGATACCGACTTTTTTTGCTATCACAAAATAATAGGCCGAACCTGAATACAGTTATAAATCAATAAACCAACAGAGCCGATTATTTGTGGAAGCGCAAATGATCGGCTTTGTTTTATTCCTGTAACAGGAAGTTTAAAAAAATAACCCAAGGAAAGGAATGTCCGTATGTTAAAGAAAATTATACTGGGAGTACCTAAGAAACTGATCATCTTCAATGCCTGTTTTACCCTGTTCTGGGGAATAATGAATGCTTATTTGAGCACTGCCCTTGCAAAGGTTACCGCAGCCGGGATAAAACGGCATGAGTTCCTGATAGAAGTCTTTTACTTTATCGGATTTATCCTTATCTGGGAAGTCGTGGAATTCATTTGTGATTACACCAACAGTATGACGGATGCCGGCATTCGTAACGGAAACTATGAATATTACTACCGAAAGCTGTATTTCACCAGGCCGGAAGCACTGCAGCAAAGCAATACAGGCTATATTGCCGGTATTCTGACCCAGCTGATCGAACGCAAATCCGTAATGATGTTTGATTTCATGCTGAGTGGAGTCAGTGCTATCTATATCATTTACGCAATCATTTATATAGGCTCCTACTCCATATGGTTTTCGGTCATCATGTCCGTGCTTGTGGCGTTAGGCATCTTCACACGCTTAGTGTTTTCCGCATTGATCGAAAAACCGTTAAAAGAAATGACGGTTGTCAGAGGGGAACAAACGCGCATCTTCATGGACGGTATCAATAACATAGGCACCGTACAAAAGCTTCGGGGCCTTCCGTTTATTGAAAATAAGGCGCTTAAGTACCATGAAGGGAATCTAAAAAGTACAAGAAAATATACAATTGGAAATGAAATCGGATTTTGCTTATATAAGACCATAAGCTATCTGCTGTGCCCGATCTGTATGTTTACGGCGCTGTATCTATATAACAATAATCCGGACTTTCCAATTATTGAGTTTATGGCTTATCTTTCCGTTGTCACCGTTCAGATGGTACATAACGTAAAGAACATTGCCGCTTTGATCAAGGATTACAACCTATTTTCGGTTTCGCAGAGGGAAATGGACCGTATCATCAAGGAGCAGTCTTCCCTGTATACCTCTACTTCCATAGGCGGCGGGTTCAATAATATAGCATTGAAGGATATTACTTACCGGTATAATGCCGGGCAGGGGGATATCACCATTGAGATACCGGATTTTCATATCCGTAAGGGCGAGAAGATCTGTGTAACCGGTGAAAGCGGGCAGGGGAAAACGACATTGCTGAAATTGCTTTCCGGTATTATTGAAACGGATGGGAAGCTGTTTGCGGACGGGAAGCAAATCAGTAAGAACATTGATGCCGTCTACATCGCACAGGATACGGAAATGCTTGATATGACATTAAGGGAGAATCTTACCTTCGGCAACGAATCGATTTCGGATGAGGCCCTTGTTACCATGCTTAAAGAGGTTGGGATGTCGGAATGGTATGCCAAACAGGAAAAGGGTCTGGATACCCTTCTTGGGGAACGGGGCACTTTCGTGTCTACCGGGCAAAGGCAGCGGCTGAATATCCTGCGCGGCCTGCTGATTGATAAGGAAATCTACCTGCTGGATGAACCAACCAGTAATGTGGATGATGCAACGGAAGGAAGAATGGTCAGCCTGATAAAAGAAAGGCTGGCCGAGAAAACAGTAATCATTGTAACTCATAAGGAAAAGATACGTGAGATCTGCGACCGGGAATACTTTTTTAAGGATAACAGAATGATAGAGGCTGAGTGAAAAACCGTAATATGGTTTTTCACTCAACCGTATTTATTTCAGTCTGGTAAAATAGTAGTATAAATATTCGGCAAGATATCTGTCTTTTATCTCTTTAATGGGATTAATTCCAAGGAAATCCCGGATCTTATTTAGGCGGAAAAAAAATGTGTTTTTATGAATAAACAGGCTTTTGCTGGATTCATTAACATTATAGTTGTTTTTATAAAGTGATTCTATATGGGAAATAAAGGTTTCCCGGAATTCTTCCGGAAAATAGTATGTGAGAGCCCCGAAAATGTTATATAATTCTGCGGTTGACAGCTGTAATTTCATGTAAATATCGATATAATCGTAAAAATAAAAGATGGATAAATCGGATTTAGCATGTTCTTTCAAATCGATATTCTTCTCCATCCATAAGCATTTTTGAAAACTGAAACGGTAATATATAAATTTTCTCTGCAATGGTCCGACATAAAAGCAACAAGGTATTTTCTCGTTTTTTATCAATTGAAAAAGCTCGTTCAATTCGAACTCTATAATTTCTTTGTAGATATTAAAGAACTCATTGATTGCATTATCATAACGCAGAAAAATTACAATCCGGTTCCGGTGAATCTGCTCTACCACTATGGGATTATACTTCTGCGTGGAAGTTTTTAAACAATTGATAATTTGTTTGAAATTCTCATTTTCATTAAAGGTTATCAGGACCGGAACTCTGATAATATTGTCTTCATAACCTAAGGTTGCCGCATCCTTTTCCAGCTCCTGCCGGTCCATATCCTGATCGAAAAGCAAATTATTTATGAAACGTTCCTTGACATTTTTTCTGAATAATTTGGCGTTTCGTTTGATCTCCAATTCGTACATAATTTCAACGGACAGTTTGATAACCTGGGCGATAGGCCGTACCTCATCGGGGTTCCCGGTGATTCCTAAAACTCCGATTTTTTCATCCTTATATACCAAAAGCAGGTTGACTCCATTCTTAACACCGAGATATTCATCATCTGCTTCCACTTCTATCTTGGTTTTATCATTGATAATAATATCGTAGGCTATCTCATGATATACACCGACTCTGGAAGGATCTTTGCTGGCTATTATGATACCCTGTTTGTCCATAATATTAATATTGTAATCTGTAAACTCTGTCAATTTCTTAATGAAAAGCCTGGCCATTTCAATATCAATCATGTAAATCCTCCATTCAGTCACATCCCCGGTTAATATATCAATTACAGGTACATATATAGTTTAAATCGTATTAGGACGGAAAGCAAGAAATTTATTAGTATTGCACAAAATGATAATACAATATTGTAACATTAATAGCATTGTGTTGAGGGAACAAAAATGATGTATTTTCTTGTACGGCAGTACATTGTAATAAAAGTATATAAAAGTTATATTTTTTACATGATATTTATGCAAAATTCTAAGCAGAAAGAGGTGCTCAAAAATATGAGGGTAATATTAGCTCCGGATTCTTTTAAGGGGACAATGACTTCCGAACATGTAATAGACATCTTAAAGGAAGCATTGGAAGAAATATTTGGATCGTGCGAAATTACTAAAATACCAATTGCCGACGGCGGTGAAGGAACGGTAGACTCTCTGGTTAAGGTCTTAAATGGTAAATATGAATATGTTGAGGTCTGTAATCCGATCGAAGAAACGGTCCATGCGAAGTATGGAATAGTAAATGAGGATACCGCTGTTGTTGAAATGGCAGAGGCATCAGGGCTGCCATTGGTCCCCGAACACAAAAGAAATCCTCTTAAAACCACATCGTATGGAACCGGGCAGATCTTAAAGAGCGTTTTAGATAAAGGGTTTCAGAATATTATTGTGGCAATCGGAGGTTCTGCGACGAATGACGGCGGGACGGGGGCAATGAGTGCTCTGGGTGCAAGATTTCTTGATGAAAACGGGAACGAGCTGAAAACAAACGGTGAGAATTTGATACATATCAGAGACATCGATCTATCAGGGATGCATCCGCGTACGAAAGAATGCAATATTATCGTGATGTGCGATGTGGATAATCCGATCCTGGGGGAATATGGCGCCACTTATATATACGGGCCTCAAAAGGGGGGAACGGAAAAACAGCTCCTTTACCTTGAGGAAGGGATGAAAAATTACGTTTCGGTATTAAAGAAGAAATTTGGAACGGATGTGAGTAAAATTCCCGGAAGCGGCGCGGCCGGAGGCATTAGTGCGGCACTGATGCTTTTTGCAAATGCAAAGTTACAGTCCGGAATTAAGATAATTTTAGATACGATTCATTTTAAGGAAATGCTTCGCGAAACAGATTTGGTGGTAACCGGAGAGGGAAGGCTGGATGGACAGTCCGTAAGAGGAAAAGTTCTTTATGGCATCGGTATGGCCTGCAAGGAACAGGGGGTACCGGCGATTGCAGTGGTTGGAAGTATAGGAAACGGGGGCGACGAAATATGCAATTATGGAATCAGAGCGGTAATTCCGATCATTGATGCTCCCATGAATTTGAAAACGGCGATGGAAAGATCGGACGAATTACTGCGGAAAGCGGCTATTCGGGCATTTAAGTTGATTGAGATAGGGACTGAAATAGAAAATGAGGAATAATGATGGAAGAAAAATATAATTGCCTGGAAAATGAGAGAAGGAAAGTATATCCAAAGTTATTTAGTAATCTTTATGAAAGTTTAAAAAATACAGCTGAAAAATTCCCTGATAAGAGTGTTTTCATCGATGATAAAGGAAGGATCAGTTATAAAGATTTTCTGACAAAGGTGGATTTGCTGGCCTATTTCTTAACAGAAAAATTTCATATAGAAAAAGGAGAACGTATCGGACTGCTGTTTGTCAATTGTATTAATTTTTATATTGCATACTACGCGGCAATGAAAATCGGCGCAATTACCGTGATGGTCAATATTAAACTGCAGTCTTCGGAGATCGAATTTATCTTAACCAATACGGATACGCATATTTTAATGATGAATTCAAAATGGTTCAGGAAGATTGAGCCGATCCTGGAGCAGACCGCAATAAAAAAAATAGTGTTTGATTCATTTACTGATATATCAAATGAGGAGATTGAAACAAGTGATTTTAACAGGATATGGAATGAATGCAGCGGTTCGGAAGCTGAAACTGTTGAAACCGTAAAAGATGAACGGCTGACGGCGGTCATTATGCATACCTCGGGAACTACCGGAGAGCCAAAGGGTGTTATGATCTCCCATCAGAATATTTTGGAAGCCGCCTATGGATATCAGGAAGTACAAAAGCTTGATCATACGGATATCACTGTGCTTTCTGTTCCGGTTTTTCATATATTGGGATTAAGCTGTGTTTCCACCTTATTTATTTACATAGGTGCGACCGTCGTTCTAACAGAGCGGTACGATACGAAAAAAATATTGGAGAATATCAAAAAATATAAGGCGACACATTTCCATTCCGTACCTGCTATTTTTATAAAAATAATTCATACCTTTGACGATACCTGTGATTTATCTTCGTTAAGAATTGCGGTATGCGGCGGGGCATATATCAGCGAAGCAAATATTGATATGTTTTGCAGGATTGCTCCGAATGCATCCTTCCGGCTGGCTTACGGCATGACGGAAACAGCAGGCTCCGGGACACTTTCCTACCGGCACAGGGAACCGGTCAAAGCGGTTCCGAATGTTACGGTAGATGTCATAGATGAAAACGGCAACGTACTGCCTCCGGGGCAACAGGGGGAATGTGTATTTTCAGGACCGGTTGTCATCAGGGAAATCTGGGGGGGCGGAATTGACCCAAGCGGCTATCTTCGAAGCGGTGATATTGTCTGCAGGGATGAAGCGGGCTTTATATACGTAGTGGACAGAATCAAGGATATTATTAATCGGGGCGGGGAAAAAATCTTCCCGTCGGAGATAGAAAAGGTTTTACAAAGCTATCCCGGTGTTTTTCAGGCAGCAGTTTTTGGTGTAAGCGATGAGGAACTGGGCGAGGTTCCTGCCGCGGTAGTAGTTCCGGAGGAAGGATGTATTCTTGATCTGTCGTACATACGGCGGGATCTGGAGAATAAAATCGCGAAATATGAGATTCCTCAGTATATGGAGGAATGGGATAATATACCGGTTACATCAAACGGAAAAATCCAGAAGAAAAAGTTAAGGGAAAGATTTGAAGAAAGATTAATCAATAGAAAAGAGTAGAAAGGAAGAACCATGAGAAAACCGGAATTTATAACTGCAAAGGAAGCTGTAGACCGAATCAAAAGCGGAACGACCTTGTGTACGATCGGTATGACATTGGTTTCCGCATCTGAGTCAATTCTAAAGGAGTTGGAAAACCGCTTTTTAGAACGCGGCTGCCCGAATCAGCTGACCTATGTCCATACCTGCGGGCAATCAGACAGAAGTGCGGGAGCGGTATTCCGCATGGCACATGAGGGATTGACAAAACGGGTAATCGGAGCGCATTGGGGGCTTTGCCCGAGGATGATGGAGTTAATTTCTTCGAATAAGGTGGAAGCATACTGCCTGCCGCAGGGGCAGATGGCAAATATGTTTCACAGCATGGCGCTAAGGGAGCCCGGCAAGATCAGCAAAATAGGAATAGGAACCTTCATTGACCCCAGGATAGAGGGCGGAAAGATGAATGACAGAACGAAGGTGCTGGAAGATATCATAGATGTTATTACGATAGACGGAGAGGAATACCTTCGGTATAAAGAAATCCCGATTGATACCTTGCTGATCAGAGGTACCTATGCGGATGAAAACGGTAATATTTCGACGGAAGAGGAAGCAATGGTACTTGAAGTATTGCCGGCGGTTATGGCGGCCAAGCGGTTTGGCGGCCAGGTTATCTGCCAGGTAAAGCAGGTTTTGAAGAAGGGAACGATCAGCCCGAAAAAGGTTGTGGTTCCGGGAGTTCTGGTGGATGCGGTCGTGGTATGCGACGATCCGTTTACCAATCACAGACAGACTTCGTCATGGTATTATGATCCGGCTTACAGCGGACAGGCTGTGGCTCAGGAATCCGAGACGGTCCCGATACCGCTTTCCGCAAGAAAGATAATCGGCCGAAGGGCTATGATGGAACTGGAGCCGGATGTGGTGATAAATGTGGGTACCGGAATCCCGAATGATGTCATCGGAGCCATTCTTGCAGAGGAAGGCATCATGGATGACGTGACTATAACGGTGGAGTCCGGAATCTATGGAGGTGTGCCTGCGGGAGGCATTGATTTCGGTATCTCAAAAAATGCCCAGGCACTCATTCCGCATGACAGACAGTTTGAATATTACAATGGCGCCGGCATTGATTATACCTTTATGGGAGCCGGTGAGATGGATGGCTCCGGAAATGTGAATTCTACCAGAATGGGGAGTAAGGCGCCCGGCGCCGGCGGATTTATCGACATCACGGCAAAAGCTAAGAACGTTATCTTTTGTTCGACATTTACGGGGCAAGGCCTGAAGGTTTCCTATGATGAGACCGGATTACATATTCTGGAGGAAGGCAAGATCAAAAAAATGGTGGAAAATGTTCAGCAAATTTCCTATAACGGCAGGATTGCGGCAGAAATCGGGCAGAACATGATTTATGTCACCGAACGGGCAGTATTTCAATTGACTGAGAAAGGACCGATGTTGGTTGAAATCGCAAAAGGGATTGATTTACAAAAGGATGTCCTGGATTTAATGGATTTTAAACCCTTGATTGCAAAGGATTTAAAATATACGGATACGCGAATTTATCTTGAGGATAATTTCGGGTTGAAAAATATCTTAACACAAAAAAGAAAAAAAGAGGAGGAAAAGTATGGAAATTAGGAAAGTGATGGTTGTAGGTGCCGGAATTATGGGCAGCGGCATCGCTCAGGTGTGCATTGAACATGGATATCCTACCGTATTGGTCGACGTATCCAGGGAATATGCAGAAGCCGGAAAAGAAAAGATTGCCCATTTTCTGCAAAGAAAAATTGAGAAGCAAAAAATGACTGCAGAAGAAAAAGATCAGGCATTATCCTTACTTACCGCTGCGGGCAGTTATTCCGATGCGAGTGATGCGGACTTCGTGATTGAAGCTGCAACGGAAAATGTCGAACTCAAAAAGAAAATTTTTGCTCAGCTGGACGAGACCTGCAAGCCGGATGCAATTTTAGCATCCAATACCTCGACCATTTCAATCACGCTTCTTGCGTCTGCAACGAAGCATCCCGACAGGGTAATCGGAACACACTTCTTTGTTCCGCCGCCGGTCATGAAACTGATTGAGGTCATTCCGGGAATTCTGACCAGCGAAGCTACGGAAGAGGCGGCAATGGAATTTTCTGTTTCATTAGGGAAAACGCCGGTGAAAGCACCGGACACATCGGCATTTCTGGTTAACAGGCTGCTGGTACCGATGTGGAATGAAGCGATGTTTCTGGTTATGGAGGGTAATGCTCCGGAAGCTATCGATACCTCGATGAAACTGGGTGCCAACCTGCCGATGGGTCCGTTAGAGCTTGCGGATTTTGCCGGCTTGGATACGGTTCTTTCCGTTATGACACAGATGTATACTGATTTGGGTGATCCGAAATACAGACCGTGTCCCTTATTAAAGAAGATGGTAACTGCGAAGCTATTGGGACGCAAAACAGGAAAGGGTTTTTATAACTATAATAAATAATAAAAATTTAGGAGGGTTTACAATGAAAAGAAAGTTTATCGCATTATTAATGGTAGTCGCATTGGTTGGGACAGTACTGTCCGGATGCGGAAAATCTCCAAGCAGCAATACGAGCAGCGATAAAGGCTCAAGCACGAGTACACCTGCTGCCGAGGACAAGGGAAGCGATGCACAGACAGAGGATACTGCACAACCGGAAACTAATGCGGACGTTGACACGATTAAAATCGGAAGTATTTTCCCGATTACCGGTAACAACGCAGACCAGGGTGTATTTAACGTAGACGGCTGTCAGTTTGCCGTTGACCAGATTAATGCCGCAGGCGGTATCAAAGCTTTAGGCGGTGCTAAACTGGAACTGGTATCCTATGATAATATGTCCGATGCGGATCAATCGAAAGCGGCTGCAGAACGTTTGATCAATGAGAATCCGGATATTGTAGCGGTTACAGGCGCGGCTTCCAGCTCCTATGTATTACCGATGCTTCCCGTATTTGAGAAGAATCAGATTCCTTTCTTAACTGCACAGGTATCGGAATCCATTACTAACCAGGGTTATAAGTATGCATTAAGATTTGGTTCAACCGGCGGAAGCTTTTCGGAATATCAGGTTAAATTTGTAGAATGGCTGAATGAAGAGTACGGTTTAAATATCTCCAAGATCGGTATCGTATATGAGGATACGGAATGGGGTATCAGCAATACGTCGGGTGCCGTAAAAGCAATCGAGGCATCGGCACAAGAAGGAAAGGGCCTTGAAATTGTGTATAATGAGTCCTTCCAGGCAGGCAGTTCGGATTTGACGAATATTGTAGTTGGTTTAAAGAATTCAGGATGTGAGGTAGTATTCCCGACCTGTTATACACAGGACGCAAAATTACTGTTTAATACCATGCAGAGTATGAACTACAAACCGCTCATTATCGGTGGCGGCGGCGGTTTCCTCTATCCTTCCTTTGCTAAGGAATTAGGCGATCTGGTTGACGGTGTCGTTTCTGTTACCGGTCATAACTATGATATCCAGACAATTACGAATAATCCGGAACTAGCTGATGTAGGTGAGAAATTTGAAGCTCAATATGGTTACTTCATGCCGGAACAGGCGGTTTCAGGCTACGGCGCAATCTATTTGATCGCACAGGCATTGGAAAACAGCGCTTCAACCGATCCGACAACAGTATGCGAAGCAATCAGAGGGTTAACCTGTAGCTCAACGACACCTGGCGGTGCAGTAAGTTTTGATGAAACAGGATCAAATAATAGTGCTCACGCAGTTATTGTACAGTGGCAGAAAGGGGATGACGGTGTTTACAGAACACGCAGCGTATTCCCGGATACGGAAGCCGGAGTAGAATTTCAGAAGACTGAGGATTAAAGGCTCTGAGTAAATAATTTTATGATTCGAGATGCATTATTTGATAATGCTGTCAAATAATGCGTCTCTTAAAAAACAGAAGGAGGTTGTATATGGTTTGGGTCTTTATACAATCATTGATTAGCGGTATTCTTGCCGGCGGTGTATATGCATTATTCGGGGTAGGTATCACGATTATATTCGGTGTTATGAAAATGGTAGACTTTTCTGCATGCTCCCAGTTGGTTTGGGGTATGTATTTTACATGGATATTCTACTCGGTCACCGGATTAAACTGCTACTATGCAATCCCGTTTGTAATAGTTTGTATGGGCGCACTGGCGTATCTTATATTTAAGGTTATTGTACGTCCTTTACTGGGATCGGACGATACCTCTTTTATCCTTGTTACATTGGGATTGTCTTATTTCCTGCAAAACTTTGCGGAATTTGTTTTTGGCCCGGATCCGAAGACGGTACCGTCATCCATTAAAACATCATCTATTGTCCTTGGTGATTATACGATCGGACTTCCGCGGTTTATTGCATTTTGTATGATGGTAGTTTTAGTATTGGCAGTTTATCTGCTGCTAAACAGAACAACGTTAGGAAGAGCTATGCGTGCAACCGCAGAAAAACCGGAAGTAGCGCAGATGCTCGGTATTAATACAAAGAAAACATTTACGATAGCGTTTATTATTGGTGTCGTATTTGCCGGAGTTTCCGGCTTGCTGATTACTCCGATCTACTATGTTACACCGACAGCAGGAAGCCTGTTCAGAACAACGGCATATATTGCTGTCATTATCGGAAGTTTAGGCGATATTAAAGGCGCACTGGTTGGCGGTATTACGATAGGTGTCATTGAAGCACTGGTTACCGGAATGATTTCGAACGATCTTGGACCGGTCGGAGTGTGCGTGGCTTTACTGCTCGTACTTTATCTTAGGCCGCAGGGCTTCTTTGGGAAAGGAGAAAGAAAAGCATGAAAAAGTTTTTATCTCCTAAGAATATAACTTTATTAATTATATTAGCCATAGTATTAATACTGCCTGCTTTGGTTAAGGGTAACTATATTATATCAATCGTTGTAAACTGTTTCTTCTTTGCGGCTATGGCGGAGTGCTGGAATATCATAGGAGGGTACGGCGGGCAGGTTTCCTGGTGCCATGCAACCTTTGTCGGAGTGGGAGCCTATTCGAATTTCATTTTAAGCACGAATTTTGGAATATCCCCGTTTTTATCGATTCCTTTAGGGATTGTTATTTCCTTCCTTATTGCGACCGTAATCGGGTATTCAACCTTCCGGCTGCACGGACCGTATTTTTCAATTGCGACCATTGCCTGCGGAGAGGCAGTCCGTGTGTTAATACAATATTTTGATAAGGTAACGAAGGGTGCCGCAGGTATCTATGTTTCTTACAAGGGACAGGATTTTTGGGCATTGACCTTTGCAAATGATAAACCGTTTTACTATATTGCCGTTTTTGTACTGCTTCTTATCGTGTTAATTACGTATTTATTTACGAAATCGAAAACGGGCTACTATCTGAGTGCCATTAAGGGAAATGAAACAGCTGCTGAATCCCTGGGTATCGAGGTATTTAAAGTGAAGCTGACGGCATTTCAGATAAGTGCGATGTTAGCCTCTGTAGTAGGCTGCTTCTACGCGTCCTATCTGACTTATATAGCACCGACCAGTACCTGCAGCTTTGACCTGTCCATGAAAATCGGTGTTGTAGCAATCGTTGGCGGTGTTGCCAGTCTGTGGGGCCCGGTAATCGGCGGTGTTATTGTAATTGTACTGATAGAAGCGACAAGCGTACTTTTTGGTTCGGCAGGCGGCAGCCAGATGATTTACGGTATCTTACTTATGATCGTTATCATATTTAAACCGGAAGGTATTATTGGCTTCCTCAAAAAGGATAGCTTAACAAATATTAAAAAACAAATTCTGAGCTTAGGATCCAAAAAGAAGGAGGGGGCATAATGGGAAATCTATTAGAAGTAAACGATCTTTCAATTTCTTTTGGAGGCATTAAAGCCGTTCAGGATTTAAGCTTTCATATTAAGCAGGGGGAAGTACTGGGACTGATCGGTCCGAACGGTTCCGGCAAATCCACAACAGTAAATATGATTGCAGGTGTGTACATTCAGGATAAAGGCAGTATTCATTTCAACGGACATGCCATACCGAATAAAATGGATATTGCAAAACGGGCAAGGCTGGGAATGGGACGTACCTTTCAGACGCCCAAGCCTTTTTCAAATCTGTCCGTGTATGATAATATCTACACGATCGCTTTACAGCATAATAACCATATCAATGCCGATAAGCTGACAAATGATGTCTTAAAACTCACGAAACTATACAGTTTCCGGGATATTAACAGCGGAAAGCTATCCATTGAAAAGAGGAAATGGATGGATCTGGCAAGAGTGATGGTGGTTCGGCCGCAGCTGATCATGATGGATGAAGTAATGGCGGGCTTAAATCCTTCGGAAATGGAAGAAAGCTTGAATCTGGTAAGAGATATTAATAAAGAAGGGATTACCATACTCTTCATTGAACATGTTATGAAAGCAGTAGTTTCAGTGTGTACAAGGGCTATTGTATTAAACCAGGGTAAATTGTTATGTGAAGGCGAACCGAGGGAAGTTCTTAATAATCCCGACGTTGTTGCCGCTTACTTGGGAGGTGAAACAGATGCTGCTGGAAATTAAGGATATTTGTGCCGGATACGGTGATTTACAGGTACTTTTTAATATCTCAATGCATATGGAAGAAGGAGAGGTTGTTTCCTTAGTAGGCTCCAACGGAGCAGGTAAAACAACTCTGCTGAGGATTATATCCGGCTTGGAGCCGATTATATCCGGGAATATCAACTATTGCGGAAATGACTTAATGAAGTGCAAATCCCATGAAAGAGCCGATTTCGGAATTGCTCAGATTCCACAGGGAAGAGGCATCTTAGGAAGCCTGACGGTAAAGGAAAATCTGATTATGGGAGCTTATCCGAAAGCTGCCAGGGCGGATATGGAAGAAAATATAGAGAAAGCTTATAAAATGTTCCCAATTTTGAATGAACGCCAAAACCAGCTTGCAGGCTCGTTAAGCGGCGGTGAACAGCAGATGCTGGCCATAGCCAGAGCATTAATGATTAATCCGAAGCTGCTGATGCTGGATGAACCTTCCTTAGGTCTGGCACCGATTGTAGTAAAGGAAATGTTTCGTATTATATCCGATGTAGCCAAGAATGGTGTAAGTATTTTAATAGTTGAACAAAATCTAAAACAGGCTTTATCCGTTGCCGACCGAGGGTACGTTTTGGAAACCGGACATCTGGTTATGGAGGGCAAGGCGGATGAATTATTAGGCAACAAAGAGATACAGGCGGCGTATTTGGGAATCTGACATGATAATGTAAGCTTCTATGATAGGAGGATATGTATGGACAGGAATACGAAAATAGCTGTTGTAGGAGGAGGAGCAATCGGAGCAAGTCTTGCAGTTTTATTTACCGGAAACGGATATCACACGGTCCTTCTTGAAAAAAACGATATGGAAAGAAGCAGAAGCAAGGTTTCAGATTTTTATAAGGATTTAGTGGAAAATGGCTTGATGACAGAGGAACAGGCCGGAATATGTTTATCCTATTTAAACATTACTTCCGATTACCTGGATATTTCAGATGCCGGGATTATCTTTGAAAGTGTTCCGGAAATACTTGAGATCAAACACCAGGTCTATCGTGAAATAGAAGGTAACTGCAATAAGTTTGAAGTACTTGCTTCCGTCACCTCCGCAATATCGGCGGACCAGCTTGCGGAAGGTCTGAGACAAAAAGAAAAGCTGGTTGTTGCCCACCCGTTTTATCCGGCGCATATGATACCCTGCGTAGAAGTCGTTCAGAGCATTCATACGTCGAAAGCTGCGGTTGAGCTGGCATTGGAATTTTTAAAGGATTTGAAAAGGGAAGTAGTTTTGTTAAAGAAAAATAAGCCGGGATTTATTGCAAACCGGCTGCAGTATGCGATGCTTCGGGAAGCAATTTATATTGTTGAACAGGGAATTGCTTCTCCGGAGGATGTAGACCGGACACTGATGTACAGTTTCGCGCCGAGATATACGTCGATCGGCATCTTTGAACATTTTGATAACTGTGGACTGGATCTGACGGAATCAATCTGCAGCTATCTGTATCCGCACCTTGCAAAGGATGAGTCTGTACAGAATTACATAGACGAACGCTGCAGGCAAGGGAAGTTTGGAATAAAAAGCGGTGAAGGTGTTTATGACTGGAAGGAAAAAGATCTGGAACAGTTCCGCCGTAAAACGGCGGAAGCCTATCTGAGATTTTTCTCCTGGAATATCCCCAAGGAACCGGAACCGTAGGCTTTAAGCAGAAAAGATACAAAGGAGGCTCTTTAATATGAAACCAATGAGGCTTCATCATGTTGGAATTATTATGACCACAATGGAGAAGGCAGAAGCTTTTTTAAAGCAGTTTGGCTTGGAAAAAGATTATATAGAATATGTGGAAGCATACCATGCTCACTGCCTGTTTACCAAATATACCGATCAGGAAAGTCCGATTGAATTAATTATTCCTACGGAAGGGGTGTTAACCGAATTCCGAAATGGAAAAGGCGGCTTGCATCACATCGCATTTGAAGTAGATGATGTCGATGCGGCGAGAAGTGAATTTGAGAGCAATGGTTTAGAAATGTTGGAAACAACACCGGTAGCCGGGGCAGGAGGTATTATTGTTAATTTCTTAAGACCGAGCTTTGGTTTTGGTGTTTTAGTGGAATTCGTTCAAAAGATAAAAAAATAACCCATTTCAAAAAATGGGTAAGATTGAATTGGAGGAAAATAAGATGAGAGATAATATCGTAATCGTTTCAGGAGCCAGAACAGGAATAGGAAGCTTCGGAGGTTCATTGCAGCAGTTTCAGGCAACCGATTTAGGCGGAATGGTTATCAAGGCTGCGGTAGAACGTGCGGGTATTCAGCCGGAAGACGTAAACGAGGTGGTAATGGGCTGTGTAGGACAGGCAGCGGAAAATGCATTTATGGCCAGAGTGTGCTCAATCAAAGCAGGGATTCCGTATGAAGCAACTGCATTAACGGTGAACCGTCTTTGCTCATCAGGCTTGCAGGCCGTTTATACGGCTGCGACAGAGATCGATAACGGATTCTGTGAAATTGCCGTAGCGGGCGGCGGCGAAAGCATGTCAAATATTCCTTATTATGTACGTAACGCAAGGTTTGGTTACCGTATGGGACATGCCGAGCTGGAGGACGGTTTAATTACTGCTTTATCCGATCCGATTACCAGGGATCACATGGGAATAACAGCTGAAAATATTGCCGAAAAGTATGGTATCACAAGGGAAGATCAGGATGCTTATGCGGTTTTAAGCCAGGAAAGGGCGGCAGCGGCCAGGGCAGCCGGTAAATTTGCTGATGAAATTATTCCGGTAGAGGTAAAAGAAAAGAAGGAGATAAGGATTTTTAAAGAGGATGAATATATAAGAGAAGGTGTCACGGTGGAAAAATTAGCCAAGCTAAGGCCCGCATTTAAAAAGGACGGTACGGTAACCGCCGCAAATGCATCGGGAATAAACGACGGCGGTGCGGCAGTTGTATTAATGAAGGAAGAAGAGGCAAAAAAACGGGGATTAAAGCCGATCGTAAAAATAGTCGATGCCGCTGTGGCAGGAGTTGATCCGGCATATATGGGTCTTGGTCCGATTCCGGCAATGCGCAAATTACTGAGTAAAACCGGCCTTACCCTGGATGATATCGGATTAATCGAGTTAAATGAAGCATTTGCTTCTCAATCTCTGGCATGTATCCGTGATCTTGAATTGGATATGGACAAGGTTAATGTAAACGGCAGCGGAATTTCTATGGGCCATCCGATCGGAGCTACCGGATGTATCATTACAATTAAATTAATGAATGAAATGGTACGCAGAAATGTAAAATACGGTATTGCAACTCTTTGTATCGGCGGCGGCCAGGGTCTCGCAGTTTTGTTTGAGCTTTGCTAAACTAAAAAATTTTCCATTTTCACTATAATTTTGTCGATGTATAGATTTTCGTAAAATGAAAATAATATAATTATGGCTTTACATTAAAATAAGATTGTAGGTGAAAATATGGGAATTATAAGTTGGATTATCATAGGAGCTCTTGCCGGATGGCTGGCCAGTATCATAACAGGAAATAACGCTAAAATGGGAGCCGGCAAGAATATCATAGTCGGTATCATAGGAGCATTTATCGGCGGATTTGTAATGAATCTCATAGGAGGAGTTGGTTTTACCGGCTTTAATATATGGAGTCTGTTTGTTTCTATCATCGGAGCGGTCATTCTCCTGTGGATTATAAGTGCTTTTACAAAAAACAAGGTTTGAAGATCGTATATGTTTCATCAATAAAATATGCCGGCTGGTTAAAATAAACTCAGCCGGCATATTTTTTCATTCTATTACATATAAAACGGCACTGTTTCTGTTACGGATTGCAGACAGAGCAAGGCTCGTAGTTTTTCTTTGCCTCGGATAAAGATATGGCGATTTTGGACTGTCTTAAGTAACGGCATCCGGCTTTGTGGTATTTTGAACCGGTTTTTGTTATGTAGACGGTGGTATCCTTTTTCTTGGAATCAGAAGAAGAGGTGCTTTTTACAACGGTAACATCTAAAGATTTCAGCAGAGCTTTATTAATGGTGCCGGTAACCTTTAAATCGTTATCCTTTTGGTATTGCTTGATTGCCGCTTTTGTTTTCTTGCCTGTGACTCCATCCGCGGTTCCGCAATCATAGCCGGAATCATTTAGTTTTTGCTGCACTGCTTTTATGGTTGCCTTGTTATAGGCTGCCTGCGCCGTAGTTACGACGGGCAGACTGACAAAGGAAGCGGCGGCCGGTGTAACAGTAAAAGATAAGCAAAGAATAAGAAATAATCGTGCAACAGTTTTCTTAAAGTTTTTCATTATGACACTCCTTTCATAACTATGAAATATATAGTTGCTTATGAAACTCTTACTATGAAATATAAGCCACAAAGAATATCATCCTAAACTATTCTATCTCGAACTACCATAAATTACAAGATTTTATTGTAAATTAAAATATTAGAAATATATCTTCAAAGACTAATTAAAAATTTCTAATAAATAAGTTTATCAGGTTGATTTATTGCCGGTTTGTGGTATTCTATGGTAAATAACCTGTAATTTTATGATGGCGTTTGCACCGGCTCATACGGAAATGCAAGTCAACAGAAGGGAGTCTGACATGATTCGTTACGTACACACTAATATTATTGCGAAGGACAGTAAGAAACTGATTGATTTTTATAAGAAGGTACTGAATTGCCGGAGTATCGGAGAGACGAGGGATTTAAAGGGAGAATGGGTGGACAGGCTTACCGGGATCAAGGATGCCCATATCGTAGGCGAACATCTTTGCCTGCCCGGATATGATGAGGATCATCCCACCCTTGAGATATTCTCATACGATGATATGAGGGATAAGGGCCAAGCACAGGTGAATCAGTTCGGATTTGCACACATTGCCTTTGAAGTGGAGGATGTGGAGAAAACCCTGGAGAACTTAAAAGCTGCCGGCGGCGGTCAGATAGGTGAGACGGTCTTTGTAGAGTACAAGGACGGAAGGAAGGCCGTTTTTGTATATGCTGCCGATATTGAAGGAAATATCATTGAGCTGCAGAGCTGGGCGTATGGAGATTAAGATATGAGATTAATGGTTAATGTCAAGCATCTTGGCAAGCGAAAAAATACAATTGATACGATACCGTATGAAGTGGAGAAAAAGCCGGAGACAATCAGTGATCTGATCGAAGAAGTGGTAAAGGTATGCGTCAGGGAATACAAAAGCAGACAGGAAAATGCGGAGCTGCTGCAGGTGCTTTTCAAAAAGGAAATCGAGGATAAAGCTGCCGGCGGCAAGCTTTCCTTTGGGAAGAACTACGGGACAGGGACACCGGAGTTAAACGCAGCAATTGCTAATGCGAAGCAGGCTTTTCTTGACGGTATCGTGGTCATATTTATAGACGGCAGGGAGCAGGCTTCACTGGAGGAGAAAGCGGACATATCGGAAGAGAGCAGCATAACTTTCGTAAGGATGACTATGTTAAGCGGAAGGCTTTGGTAGGAAATAAACAGGGCTGAATTTGCGGGAGAGAGGTTAGTATGGGAGAGTATAATAATACGACGAGACAGCAATTATTAGACAGCTACAGGAAGAAATGGAAACTGAAAATGCTGCTGCCAAATAAAAATACCAGAGAATTTATAAAGGAAATAGAGAAATTCAATATCTACCGTCCGGAGATGCCGAAGATAGAGGAAGCGGTGGAAGCCATCACAAGTGGCAGCTATCAGTCTCCAAGCGAATATATGAGAAAGAACTGCAGGCAGCTTGTATATCTGTATGTACCGAAAAATGACCGGGACGCTTACTATCAGATTATCGATAAATATAACAGGTTCCAGTATTCTTCCGGGATGAACCGCCGTACGGTGAGAAGCAGGGAGTACGGGCCGAATGTGAAAAACATTTTCCGCTTGCTCTATGATTACTTCCTGTTCGGATTCTATGAGTGTGATTTAAGCAGCTTCCTTAAGAATGAACTTCCGGAAGAAAAGCTGGATTATAAGACAAATATGCTATACGGCCACCGGATTGAAAGGCTGGATGATATGATAGCCGCCAGGCTTGATTCAGGTGACGGCACGCTTAAAAAAACCGTAAAGGATATTATTCTTAGTGAAAATAACACCGCTGTCATAACGAATGATATAATACGGGGAATCATAAAGAGTTCGGACAGCGAGTTACATAAGCTTCTTGGTGATTTCCTGCTTGCAGCCAGGCTGCAGGAGGGTGTAAGACAGGCGATCTGCGAGAATACGGACTGCGGAACCGCGGAAGCGTTTCTAACCCTGTTTCATGTTATCTGTGAGAACAATCTCATCCGGTTTTCCTCGGTGAAAAGGGCGATTGCAACCTGGACCGGTGTCTGTGACGAGAATAATATGGATCGGATAACAGCGAAAGTTGTCGGAATCATGCAACAATGCTTGGAGAACAAGGACAGGACCTATGAGCTGACACAGAGCAATGACACTGTTGAAATTATGATTGCCTTGTGGACACTCGGATTCTATGAGGTAAAGGATGCAATTGCCGTCATGGAGCAGTACCTCAGGTCCGGCAGCAGGAACCAGCAGCTGACTATGTCTTACTATAATATCGGGATAGGTTATAAGAAATTCTGTGAAATTACTTCCAAAAAAGTTATCTCGGAAAATCCGGAGGACATGGAGCTTGCGGCGGCATTCATGCCGTCTTATCTGGATGCGGTGGATACCTATATCTATCGTATCTTTGACAGGAATGATTCAAATACGAAGACGGAAGACAAGGTATATCTCCGTGTGCCTGTGACCTATCTGTTCGACAGCGAAGAGGAAGCAAGGAAGCATTTCCGGATCCTTAAAGGGCTTTATGAAAGCATGACGGCCAAGAAAAAGGAGTTTAATCCGTGTATTTTCCCGTGGTATGGCGTAAGTCTTACCAAAACTCAGCTCATAAAGAGAATCTGTATGATAGCGTATTCCGTTCAGGATGCCGCTATGATCGATTACGCCGTCCTTCAGCTGCCGGGTATCGATGTCTCGGAATACTATTCCTGCAGGGATAAATATACGGAGATACTGCTTCACGACCCCAAGACTCCCACTCAATGGGAAATGCTTGTGCGATCGGTTGCGGACAAGGAGTCCTATACCAGAAAAATTGCATATGAACTGGTGAAAATTACAAAACTGGAAAAAGAGCATTATATCATACTGGAGGAAATGCTTCGATATAAGGCTGCCGATATCAGGCAGAATGTTATTACCTTACTGTGCGGCCAGGAGGATGACGATTTATCGCAGTCGGTGGAAAGACTGTTAAAGGATGGCAGGGAAGAGGTGCGTACCGGGGGATTGGATCTTGTTATACAGCTTAAGAAAGACCCGGCAAGGAACTCCCTGGCAGATCGATGCATTAATATTGTAAAGACGATGGAGAACCCGACCGCAAAGGAGCAGATCCTGGTCGATGAACTATGCGGGAAAGGGGAGTCGGAAACAGTATTGAACGAGAAAGGGTACGGTCTGTATGCCCCGGAGGCCGGATTTGCAATCCCTGAAATAAAGGCGGACAGGAAACTCTTCGAGGAATTCTTTAACCTCTCAGGGAACCGTTTGAAAGAAATTATCGACAAGCTGGATGCGTTCATCGATATGCATAAGGATTTAAGCTATATGGCTGCCAACGGTGAGGAAAACCTGCTGGGGAACGGCCTTCATGCGGTATCCTATGATTCGGAGCTTCCTTATGCGGATCGTATGCCGTTTAAAGAGTTGTGGGTAGAATTCTATCAGAAGGAAATCAGGGATTTTAAAACATTGAGCAACCTGTACGCCGCGGCGAATACAGGCCTGAGCGGCCTGAAAAATCAGCCGCTTTATAACCGCTATGAGAGAGAAATCTTTGGTTCGGCCGTGACTTATTTTGATTACTCCGGGTACCGGTACGGCGGAAAAATGGGATACGGTTTAAACAGTACAATATTCACGATTCTTGAAATTCTGGCGGGTATCTATGCCGACCCCGATAAAATAAAGGAAATTACGCAGCAGATACTGCTGCATATTATCAAGGAATTCCCGGAGGAGGCACTATGGTATGAGGAAAACGTAGATAAGCGCTATTACCTGTATGAGGAAAGACGGGTTTCTTTTTTGAGTTCATGGAGGATGATGCATATAGTAGATTGCTGGGATAGCTGGAGCGGTGAGGAGGAATTTA
>JAEWSD010000096.1 GCA_023398615.1 Bacillota bacterium | reverse complement strand
ACTGCTTACGGTGCACCCCATCATCCAGCAATTATATATTGTCGGAACGGGATAGTCAAATATTTCGCATAAAGTTAAAACCGGTGTTTGTAATAACAATTCTATATCTTCCTGATTTAACTCGGTGGCAGACCTTCCAATCAAATCTTCCAACAATTCGATCTCCTTTTCAGAATTCATTAAATCTTTTTCAGAAACAACTTCACCTGCTGCAGAATTTGCATATTTATCGTTACCATTGCCACCGGCCGATATTAAAAACATACATATCATCAAAACTATTGCAAATATTCTTCCCATTCATATTCTCCTGTAAATCGATATTTCGTAAATTCCTGCAAATAAACTTCAATCATAAGTACTGTTATATTATAGTATAATTTGTAATAATCTTCAAAACATATTTTATAAATACAAATGCAAAATAAAAAATTGTTATATTTTTTAACCGGCAAATTTTATGCTGCTAAATAAAGTAGAGAAACAGGTTGCAGATAAGGGCAGAGACCGTCCCATGCTGTGAGAAAAGCATTTGCAGGTTACGTGCAATTCTTAGGTATCGAGAGAACGGTCAAATCAGACGTGCGATAATTCGCACGAGCGCAAATGTCTGACGAGAGGGATAACAGGGGAAGCTACGGTGTAGGTTTCCCTGTTATCCCTTGAGGAGTTCTTGCGCGGTCTGATTGTTTCAAGTGAGCGAGATGCCTTAGAAGTGCCAGTAATCCTGCATCTGACTTCTTCTCACAGCATGGGGCAGCCTCTGCCCTTATCCGCAACCGTCACTAGTATAGTACCCTAAAAATTGCCCCAAAATAATTCTCTTGACATTAACGTAACGTAATAGTTTATCATGATCTTGTGGAGGAAAAAATCATGGAATATACCATACAAAAATTAAGCCAAATGGCAGGAATCAGTACAAGGACATTAAGATACTATGATGAAATCGGACTGCTTCAGCCCGCAAGATTAAGCTCCTCCGGGTACCGCATCTACGGCAGGGCCGAAATTGACCGGTTACAGCAGATATTGTTCTATCGCGAGCTTGGTATCAGCCTGGACCGTATCAAAACCATTCTTACCGCACCGTCTTTTGACGCGGCCAACGCCTTAAAGGAACACCGGGAGAAGCTTTTGGAAAGGAAGGACCAGTTGGAAAAACTGATTGCAAATGTGGAAAAAACAATCGCAATGAAGGAAGGGAGAATTATTATGAGTGACAAAGAAAAGTTTGAAGGCTTTAAACAAAAGATGATTGATGAAAATGAGCAGAAGTACGGAAAAGAAATCCGTGAAAAATACGGCAGTGAAACGGTTGAAAAATCGAACCAAAAACTCAAAAACATGACGGAACAGGAATATCAGGAAGTTACCGGGCTTGCGGACAAACTGTCGGAAACCCTGAAGCTTGCCTTTAAAACAGGTGATCCGGCCGGTGAACTGGCACAGGAGGCTGCCGACCTGCACCGCAGATGGCTGTGCTATTACTGGGACAGCTATTCCAAGGAGGCACATGCGGGGCTGGCCCGGATGTATGTGGAGGATGAAAGATTCACTGCCTACTATGACAAAGAACAGCCCGGCACGGCCAGATTTTTAAGAGATGCCATCCTTATCTATACCGGACAAAGCCGGTAGTGCAAATTTTTGTGCCGGAACGGATCAGAAGTGATATAATCAATATAGTCGGTACTTTGTAAGGATTAAGCAGTTACAGGGTACCGGGCGATGAAAACTTCTAAGCCCGTTAATAAATCAGAAATGAGGTGGCACAGGATTATGAGTATTGAGCGATTAAAGGAAGTTATCAACAGCTCCGGTCATATTGTTTTCTTCGGAGGGGCAGGGGTATCCACCGAATCGGGGATACCGGATTTCAGGAGCAGCAGCGGTTTATTCAACCAGAAGCTGAATAAAACCTTCACTCCCGAACAGCTGGTATCCCACACTTTCTTCCTGAGATACCCAGAGGATTTCTTCGAATTCTACCGGGATAAGCTTATCTACCGGGAAGCCGGGCCGAATGCCGCACATATGGCCCTGGCCAAGCTTGAGGAAAGAGGAAAGCTAAAAGCAATAGTAACCCAGAACATCGACGGCCTGCACCAGCTGGCCGGTTCCAGGAATGTCTATGAACTGCACGGTTCCGTCCACCGGAATTACTGTATGAAGTGCCATGCGTTTTATGACCTTGATTTTATCGTAAAATCGAAGGGCGTGCCGGTCTGCACAGAATGCGGGGGAACCGTAAAACCGGATGTGGTTTTGTATGAGGAAAGTCTGAATGAAGCTACGGTAAACGGTGCGGTCCGTGCTATTTCAAAGGCAGATACCCTGATTATCGGGGGAACCTCCCTTATGGTGTATCCGGCTTCCGGACTGATCCGTTACTTTAACGGGAAGCATCTGGTATTGATCAATAAATCTTCCACCTCCTATGACAATATGGCAGATATTATCATAAATGACAGCATTGGGGAGACTTTAAAAAAGGTGGTTCAATAATATACGCAGAAACCGGCAGACTGCCAAAAAACCTGCCCCCGGAGTGTTACAGCGAAATAATTTGCAGGAACATTCCGGGGACAGGTTTTTTATTATTTTACAGTTATTGTCATTGTAATCGTCATTGTGGTCTTAATTTACGCCGTGCCTTTTACGCCGTCTGTTCAAACTGTGAGTTATACAGGTTCGCGTAGAAGCCATTCTTGGCGATCAGCTCCTCATGACTCCCCTGCTCGACGATATCCCCATCACTCATGACCAGGATCAGGTCCGCATCACGTATGGTTGAGAGCCTGTGTGCAATGATAAAGCTTGTTCTTCCCTTCATCAGGTTATCCATAGCTTTTTGGATTCTTACTTCCGTCCTCGTATCCACCGAGCTGGTGGCTTCGTCAAGAATCAATATCTTCGGATCGGCAAGGATGGCCCGGGCAATCGTCAGAAGCTGCTTTTGTCCCTGTGATACATTGCTTGCCTCTTCATTCAGCTCCATCTGATAACCGTCCGGCAGAGTCGAAATAAAATGATGGGCATGTGCCGCCTTTGCTGCGGCAATTACCTCTTCATCCGATGCATCCTCCTTACCGTAACGGATATTGTCCATGATGGAACCGTTAAACAGCCAGGTATCCTGTAACACCATTCCGAACAGCTCGCGTAATTCACCGCGGTTAAAATCTTTAATATTATGTCCGTCAATCAGAATCTCTCCTGCATTTACATCATAAAAGCGCATCAAAAGCTTAACCATTGTTGTCTTGCCCGCCCCGGTAGGCCCTACAATAGCGATCTTCTGACCCGGCTTAATCTGTGCGGAGAAATCATTAATGATTATCTTATCGGGATTATAACCGAATTTAACATGCCTGAATTCCACTCTGCTTGCCAGCTCCTGTACCGATACAGGGTTGGGAACAGTCTGCTCTTCCTCTTCCTCACCCAGGAATTCAAAGATCCTTTCTGCTGCTGCCGCCGTCTGCTGCAGCTGGTTCGAGATCTGTGACAGCTGTGAAATCGGCTGGTTAAAGCTCCGCACATACTGGATAAAGGACTGGATGTCACCAACCTGGATGCGGTTTTTGATTGCCAGATAACCACCAAGGATGGATACCGCAACATATCCGATATTTCCTACAAAGATAATAATAGGCATCATCATCCCGGACAGAAATTGGGATTTCCACGCGGATTCATACAGGGTGTTATTAGCCTTGTCAAACTCTTCGATTACCCTCTTTTCTCCGTTAAATACCTTAACTACCAGATGTCCGCCGTATACCTCCTCGACCTGTCCGTTAACGTGCCCCAGGTATTCCTGCTGAGAAATAAAGTATTTTTGGGACTTCTTCACAATTACGGTGACAAGCCCAACAGAAATCGGAATTGTCAGAATCGCAATCAAGGTCATGGTAGGACTGATCGAAAGCATCATTACAAGAATACCGATTACCATTGTAACGGAGGTAATGATCTGGGTGATACTCTGATTCAGGCTTAAGCTTAAGGTGTCCACATCATTCGTTACTCTGGACAGTACCTCTCCGTGGGTCTTCGTCTCAAAATAATTCATCGGCATCCGGTTGATCTTCTCAGAGATTTCTTTTCTGAGCTGATAGGTAACCTTCTGGGAAATACCGGTCATAACAAAGCCCTGAACGACAGAAAAGAAGGCGCTGATAACGTATAAGCCCAGCAATATAAGCAGGGTTCTGCCAATACTGTTAAAGTCAATTCCTCCTGTCCCCGAGAGCTTATTCTTAAGCCCTTCAAACAGGTCGGTCGTAACATTACCGAGAATCTTCGGGCCCACTATGGAGAATATCGTACTGCCGATTGCAAATAACAGTACCACCAGGATTCTTATTTTATATTTACCGATATACTTTGTCAGTTTGGAAATGGAGCCTTTAAAATCTTTTGCCTTCTCTGCGGGGCCCATGCCGCCCATCGGTCCGCCGCCCATTGGCCCTCTTCCTCTTCTTGGGCTCACATTCTTTTCATTATTGCTCATCTGCCAGTTCCTCCTTTGAAAGCTGAGATAGTGCTATCTGCTGATATACCTCGCAGTCCTTCAGCAATTCCCTGTGTGTTCCTTTGCCAACAATTCTGCCTTCATCCAATACTAAAATCTGATCCGCATGAAGTATCGTGCTGATCCTTTGTGCCACTATAATTACGGTACTTTCTTCTATTTCTGATTTTAAGGCTCTTCTGAGAGAGACGTCCGTTTTGTAATCCAAAGCGGAAAAGCTGTCGTCAAAGATGTATATCTCAGGATTCTTGGCAATAGCACGTGCAATGGATATCCTTTGCTTCTGACCGCCGGATACGTTGCCGCCGCCCTGTGAAATAGGAGTTTCGTATTTATCCGGTTTTTCCTCAATAAAGTCCGTTGCCTGTGCTATCCTTGCCGCACGGTTCACTTCTTCCTCATCCGCATCCTGTTTTCCGTACCGGATGTTCGAATCAATCGTACCGGAGAACAGTACACCCATTTGCGGAACATATCCCAGTCTGTCCCTTAAGTCAGACTGTCTGACTTGTCTGATGTCGGTGCCGTCTACCTTAATACTGCCCTCCGTTACATCAAAAAATCTTGGGATCAAATTAATCAGGGTTGATTTGCCGCTGCCGGTACTGCCTATGATTGCGGTAGTCTCTCCCGGCCTTGCGGTAAAGGTGATATCGGTCAGCACATTGTCTTCTGCTTTCGGATAACGGAAGCTTACATGTTCAAACTCTACACTGCCCTTTTTGTTCTCTGCAAAAGACTCCGCTTTCTTCGGGTCATGAACGGTAAATTCCGTATCCAGCACCTCCACGATACGGTTTGCGGACACGGAAGCCCTCGGCAGCATGATAGAAAGCATGGAGAGCATCAGGAAGGATATGATAATCTGCATGGTATATTGTATGAACGCCATCAGATCGCCGACCTGCATTTCACCGAGATCAATGCCTTTCCCGCCTTTCCAGATGATCAGGATGGTAATACCGTTCATGATGAGCATCATTACCGGCATCATAAAGGTCATAACCCGATGGACAAATAGATTAACACGGGTCAGGTTCACATTGGCAGCATCAAATCTCTTTTCTTCATGCTCTTCCCTGTGGAATGCACGGATTACGGACAAACCGGTCAGGATTTCTCTCGTCACCAGATTCAGCTTATCCAGCAGCTTCTGCATTAACTTGAATCTCGGCATGGCTATCGCAAAAAGGCTGCCGACAAATCCCGTAATCAAAGCAACCGCCAACGCTATGATCCAGACCATTGAGGTATTGGTATTCATTACCTTTATGATACCGCCGACCGCAAGGATCGGGGAATAAATGACAATACGAAGCAGCATAACTAATGTCATCTGTATCTGCTGGATATCATTCGTACTTCTTGTGATCAGAGACGCCGTAGAGAATTTATCAAACTCCGAATTAGAGAAGGATACCACCTTTTTGAATACATTGCTTCTTAAATCCTTACCAAGGGTAGCCGCTATCCTTGCGGACAGGAATCCGACCGCTATGGTGGAAAGCATTGCAAGGAGTGCCAGGCCTAACATCTTTAACCCGGCTATCAGAATATAGTCCGACTGCAATTTTCCCATATCAAAACCGATCTCCGTATATTCGGCCTTTACAGCGGCCATTGCAATCTGTTCCCCGATCGAAGCCGGCAGCGCCTTATATTGCTCCTGGATCGGCGCCAATATGTCCCTTACCTGTTCCGGAGGCAGCTTTGCAAGTATCTCAGGCAGACTAAGCTCCGACATGCCTTCCGGCAGCTGTGCCGTTATCTTAGCCTTTAAGTCCTGCATCTCTTTGGAATCAGTGCTTAATGCACTTACCGTAAACAATGTATTTGACATAATACCTTTCAGGATATCGGCATTCTTATCATCCTTAAGATCCAATATATATACATTTTCCCCGGATAATACCGGATATTTCTTTTCATATTTCTTGTATTCTTCTCCGGATAAACGATCCTTAGACAGCAATCTGTAGGAGCCCTGTACGATCTCCTGATCATCCGGATTCATTAACTGCTGCAGCTTCCTCATACTGCTTTCACGTACGGCAGTCGGCAGTGCGCTGTCGACACCTCCCTGCTGAATACCCACATCGACAATATCCGAAGTATAGGCAGGCAGTGATAAATCACAGTATGCCTGCAACACTAATAATCCGACTACCATTAGAATCGGAACGGTTGATTTCTTTAGATATTTAATTAGTTTAAGCATTATTGCTCCTTTCCGCCATAACAGGAAAATGCTCTTCCTGCGCCGTCCCTGTTACAATTTTTATCATTATGCATGACGCCCTTTAATTCCACGGTTATAATATGATAAAATTTACGCAGCAAGCGTATCAGCTCCCGTGCATCCTCTTCACCCAGCTTTTCAATTGCCTGCTCGGCAAAGCTATGCAGCATTTCCTGCGCCTCTTTAATTACCATATCCCCCTTCTCCGATAGGCGCACATAAACCACCCTGCGGTCACCGGGGTCCGGAACTCTCTCGATATATCCCTTGGCTTCTATGACTGAAAGCATTTTTGAGGTTGCAGGCTTGGTTGCATGCATTAATTTGCTTAGTTCACCGACTTTAATCCCCGGTTCACCGGTGTCGTTTTTCCTGCTCTCTTCCAACGTTTTACGGATGACCCCCAGCATCATGAATTCGCCCATATGTACGTGAGTTTTCATATGATGATGACCGGCAAATTTCCGAAAACTATTTAAGACTTCCATGAATTCATCAGTAAGTAATTTGTCCATCTTCTTCCCTTCTTACAAAATTTAGTTAACCGCTTCAATAGTTGAGTAGGTTAATTACTTTATTATATGACTATTTCTAGTATTGTCAATTAAAAAAATATTAACTCTTACAAAAACTTTTCATAAAATTTTAATTTTTTTATTATATGTAAGTTATTATATAACAAAAAGAATATTTCTTAGCAATGTTACTAACACTACCATCATGAATTGGGAAAGGAGACTAATTATGGATAAAGTTGAAAGCAGTAAGGGTACACCTACGAAGAAAACCGGTGCAAAGAACAGGATCAACCTGGATTACGATTTTAATACGGAATACGGTGACGGTGATATTCCTGATATTGATGAACTCGGCAACGTAGACAGAGATTATGAAGAACAATAATTTTATAATAGGATTCGAGTATCTAGTATAAGTGATGTTAAATACCTTTATGTTTGGCGCAGAATATTTTTCAGAGAGTGCTGTTTCACAAACGCAGGCGTAGTGGGGCTACGCCGAGGCTTGGGAAATTGCGCTATCGGAAAAATAAGCAAGCATAACATAAGGTTATTTAATATCGGTTATACTAGGGGCTGTTGAAAACTCTCTATATTTATGAGTTTTACAACAGCCCCTTTAACCTTCTATCCGACTCCCAGCAGCCTCTTTACCAGCACAACGGAATCTCCGGCATCCCTGGAATAGCCGTCCGCGCCGATCTCATCGGCATAGCTCTGAGTTATTACGGCGCCTCCGATAATTATTTTAGCATTCAGACCCGCATCCCTGCTTAACCGGACGATCCGTTTCATCTCAAGCATGGTGGTAGTCATTAAGGCCGACAATGCAATAATATCCGCTCCTTCTTTTCTTGCCGTTTCTATAATCTTATCGGAAGGCACATCCTTCCCGAGATCTATAACACGGAATCCATAATTCTTAAGCATTAACACTACCAGGTTCTTGCCGATATCATGGATGTCCCCCGCCACGGTTGCGATCACTATGGTACCAAGCTTCTTTTCATTTCCGTCTTTCTTTAACATGGGTTCCAGGTAATCGATGGCAAGCTTCATGGTTTCGGCGGAAGCTATCAGCTGCGGCAGGAAATAAACCTGTTTATCAAACAGCTGTCCCACCTCATTAATAGCGGGGATCAACAGGTCATCCAGTATATGGGAAGGCTTATTGCCGTCCTGAAGAGCTTTTTCGACCAAAGCTATGATATTCTTCCTGCTGCCCTTTACTACCGATTCGTATACCTGATGCTCCGCCCCGCTGTTCTCAGACGGCAGGCCGGTATTCGCTAACGGCTGCTCTCCGGCCCTCTCCCTGCCGTTTTCGGCCGCGGGAGTTCTGTCTGCCGCCGGTGCGGCTGTGATTACCGCGGGCCTTGCGGTTACCCTGTTGATATACCGGATATCCGCTTCTTCCTTCCCAAGAAGAAGATCTGCGGCAAAGGCAGTATTCATCAGGAGATCCTGAGAAGGATTGGCGATAGCCATTGTGAGTCCCGCCTGGACGGCAAACGCCAGAAAAGTACTGTTAATAAACTGTCTGTCCGGAAGACCGAAGGATATATTCGACAGGCCGACTGTAGTTGCAAGCCGAAGCTCCTCCTTGCAGTAGCGTATGGTTTCCAGAGTCTGGAGAGCGGCATTCTTATTTGCACCTACCGTATTCACCAGGCCGTCCACTATGATATCTTCCTTGGCAAGACCCTGCCTTAAGGCTTCCTCCAGTATGGTATGGATGATTTCTTTCTTTTCTTCCATGTCCTTTGGCAATCCCTTGTCGGACAAGGGGAGCAGGATAAACATCGCCCCATATTTCTTTGCGATCGGGATCAGCTTCTCAAACTTCTCCTTCTCAAGGGAAATAGAATTGATCAGGGCACGGCCGGGATAGCTTCGGAGTGCGGCTTCAATGACCCCTACATGGCTGGAATCGATGCTGAGCGGGACGTTTGATACCTCCGTCACGGCCTGAACCGCTTTTAACATCATCTCCTTTTCGTCGATCCCATTCATACCCATGTTGATATCCAGGATAGCCGCACCATTATCAACCTGTTCCTCAGCCATACTCTCAACGGTATCGAGCTTCCCTTCCCTGAGTTCTGCCTGCAGCGTCTTTTTGCCGGTAGGGTTGATGCGCTCACCGATGATCAGGAAGCGGCCGTCTATATCAATGTCCAAGGTCATCGTTTCCGTTGTAAGCGTTCTTCTTTTGGTCTTGTTAATCGGATGCGGCCGAAGATCTTTTACCGTATCGGCAAGCAAACGGATGTGTTCCGGTGCGGTACCGCAGCAGCCTCCGACAATGCCGGCTCCGGCTTGCGTAAGCTTTCTCATTTCCTCCGCAAACTGGACGGGGCCCATATCGAATACTGTCTCTTCCCCTACTAATCTTGGAAGGCCCGCATTCGGTTTTGCAATGATAGGAACCGTCGCATACCGCTTCATGATTTCCACCGCTTTATACAGCTTATCCGGCCCGGTAGAGCAGTTGACACCGACCGCGTCCGCACCGAGACTTTGCAGTACCGTTACGGCGGTTGCCGGATCGGTACCGTATAAGGTACGCAGGTTCTCCTTAAAGGTCATCGTCACCATTACAGGCAGGTCACAGGTTTCCTTCACCGCAAGCAGCGCCGCCCTGCATTCCTGAAGAGACATCATGGTCTCGATGATAAACAGATCCACACCTTCCATTAACATATAGGAAATCTGTTCCTTATAGATGCCGATCAGTTCTTCGAACTTAAGCCTTCCGACAGGATACAGCTGCTCACCGGTCATGGTAAGATCACCGGCCACATAAACCTTTCGTTTCCCCTCAATTCCCGATTCCCGTATCGCCCTTCCGGACAACCTGATTAACTCACGGTTAATCCGTTCGATATCATCTTCCATTCCGTATTCCCGCAGCTTAATACGGTTTGCGGTAAAGGTGGGCGCATACAGTATATCCGAGCCTGCTTCTATGAACTCCTTTTGCAGCCCGACCAGGACATCCCCGTGATCGAGGATCCATTTTTCGGGGCATACTCCGACCGGCATTCCTCTCATTTGAAGATTATTCCCTGTCGCGCCGTCTAACAGAACGATTTTATTACTGATAAGCTCTTGAAATTCCTTGCCTGTCATAATCCTTATTCCCTTCTTTCCCTGTTCGTACCCCAAATTCCCGGGTTATCTGCCTGAATTTATCGGATTTTGATTTTCTCCATAAAGCTGACCCGGTTAAACGGCAGCATGAAATAGTATCCGTCCGCAAACGGGCTTAATCTCTCTATGATTTCACCGGCAATTTCCGCGCCGACGCATTCCGCCTCTTCCTTTGGCATATCCGGATGATACCTGGCAACAACGGAATCCGGGACATGGATACCCGTTATTTCATTCCTGATAAAATTGGCATTCCGGTAGCTTGTCAGCGGCATGATGCCGCACAGGAGCTTTGTATCCACTCTGCTCTTAATTGTTCTGAGCCGTTCTATATCCTCATCACAAAATACCGGCTGTGTCAGGAAATATTTCGTACCGACGGCAATCTTCTTTTGCATTCTCTCAATGACGGTTTCAATGTTTCCCCGGCCGTAGTTTAACGCGCCGCCATAGTAAAAGGGTTCCTCACTGAAATGTTCCCGGTTCATTTCCTGAACAAACTGCATAAGCTGGATGGAGTTATAATCGAACACACCGGTGGCAGACTGCCGGCTCTCACTTGGTATCGGATCACCTGTTACGATCAGTATGTTGCGGATTCCGTTCGCATAGGCACCCAATAAGCCGGAACGCATAGCTATAACATTTTTATCCCGACAGCATACATGCGGCATTACCGGCATGCCGGTTTCTCCGGACAGTTTCACACTCATCAGGATAGAATCCACGCGGCTTCTTCCCATTGGTGAATCTGCAATCGTTATGATATCGGCGCCCGACCTTTTAAGGCTTTGCGCACAGGCAATAAGCTTTTCATCCCTTGCGTCATAGGGCGGATCCAATTCAACGGCAACTACCTTTTTTCCGGATCGGAACAATTCATAGAATTCATTCTTCCGGAGCTCTTTTTGCTCCGCAGCTTCCTTGCGGTAATCCGTTCTGTTCCCGTAATTTATATTCGGGCCCGGACGTTTGCCGTCAACAAGCTCCGAAAGCTTCCGAATGAATTTCGGAGTCGTGCCGCAGCAGCCTCCGATCATATCCACACCAAGCTCCTCGATCTGTTTCATATTTGTTCCGAAATAGCCTTCATTATCCATAAAGACCATCCGGTTCTGGAGACGTTCCGGATACCCGGCATTCGGTGCGGCCAGTATGAATCTGTCTGCCGGAAAGTTAAGATTCTTTAAGATCTGGTACATATGTCCGGAGCCTATGCCGCAGTTAAAACCTCCCGCGTCGATACCGTCCGTTTCCGCGATTTGCCTTAAGAGGCTGGCCGCACTGATACCGCTTGAGGTATACCCGTTCTTATTAAGGCAGAACGTCGTAATGATAAATGCCTGCGGCGCCTTTTCCCTGATGTAAGGAACCAGCCGATTGATAAACCGGAGGTCCGCGAATGTCTCAAACAGGAATATCTCGGGCTTCTGCTTAAGAAAGGTATCACAAATAAACCGGTATTCCTCCAGGATGTCCTCCTCCGTCCTTCCCCCGTGCTCAGATATCGGTCCGATATCGCAGGCAATATATACCTCCCGGCCGGAATCCAGTACGGCCTGTCTTGCAAGCAGATAGGAAGCGGTAAGCAGCTCCGCCTGTTCCTCTTTACCGACTGCAAGAACCTGCCGGTTGGCCGCAAAGGAATTCGTCCGGATAAGCCCGGCACCTGCCGCTATATAGCTTTTGTGTATTGCTGATATCATATCCGGCCTGTTTAAATTGGCTAATTCCGACACCGCAGAATCCTCACCCGTCAAGCCGGAATAATAGGTGCCCATAGCACCGTCCGCAATTAATTTATTGTGTTTTAAATAATCCCTGATTCTCACAAAAATCTCCTTAGAACATGAAACACTTTTTATTATATACGGAATTAGTATAGCCATACTTTTATATCGATTCAAGTGTCAAAAAACTATACCTTGATATAGTCAAAAGCTATATCAAATCTCAAGGCTACTCAGAATATATTTTATTACAGCGGAACAGCCGGCGGATTATCCCTGCCGGCTGTTCACACTGCTTATTTTATTTGATTATAACCTTACCGGTTACATCTGGCATACCTTGTGAGGATTCAGGATGTTTTTCGGATCAAATGCTCTCTTTATCCCCTTCATGATTTCTACCGTTGCCGGATCCATTGCCTCCAATAAATACGATTTCTTCGCATAGCCGATACCATGCTCACCGGAAACCTGTCCGTTTAACTCCCTGGCCTTTCCGTAAATCATATCCATAACAGCCTTCATCCTCGCCGCCCATTCCTCCTCGCTTAACTCATCCTTCAGGATATAAGCGTGCAGGTTGCCGTCACCGGCATGGCCGAAGCTTTTAATACGGATATTTACTTCCTTATACAAGCTGTGGATATATTCTACCATTTCATTGACCGAGCTTCTCGGAACCACCACGTCCACCTCATCCATATAGGTTGTGGAGCCTTTGATTGCTTCGAGGAAGGCTCCCCTTGCTTTCCAGATGGATTCCTCTCTCTCGTCCGTATCGGAGATCAGTATGTCAACCGCGCCCTGTTCCAGGCAGATCTTTGCCACGTTTTCATAGTCTTTCTCGATTTCTTCCGTGGAATTACCGTCGAATTTCAGCAGCAGGTAAGCATCCGCGCTGCTGTCCGGGAATTTTTTGCCCAGATATTTCTCCGCATCCATAATAACTTCCCTTTGCATGAACTCAATGGCCGTAGGTACCGATTTTGACTTAATGATAAGGGGTACGGTTCCGATCGCCTTCTCAAGGGTAGGGAAAGGGACCAGCAGACTGACGGCCTTTTTGGGAAGAGGAAGCAATTTTAAGATTGCCTTGGTTATGATTCCAAGTGTTCCCTCCGAACCTACCATCAAATCCTTCATTGCATACCCGGTACTGTTTTTTACCACCTTACCGCCGAATTCGACCACGGTCCCATCCGGCAGCACCACCTCAAGCCCGCGTACATAATCCCTGGTAACACCGTATTTTACCGCTCTCATCCCGCCTGCATTCGTACTGATATTTCCTCCTATGGTAGCCGATTTTTCACCGGGGTCCGGCGGATAAAACAGATCTCTTTCCTGTACATAAGCCGAAAGCTCCATTAGCAGTACTCCCGGTTCCACCGTTATCGTCAAATTGGCCTCATCCAATTCCAGAAAATGGTTCATCAGGCAGGTGTCTATCATAATACCCTGCTCCATAGCCACGGAGGAGCCCACCAGGCCGGTTCCCGAGCCGCGGGGTGTCACCGGGATATTATTATCGTAAGCATATTTCATTATCTTTGAAACTTCCTCTGCGGAAATTACCTTCACCACAAGATCGGGATAACAAACCGTGCCGCTTAATTCGTCATGGCTGTATTCCTCGTTTATACCGTCTCCGTAAAGAACTCTGTCCGGATCATTAATTACACCGGATATATAGTTCAGATCATTCCGGTCTGCTTTTTTATAATTCATTCTCTATGCCCCCCTGCCTGTCTTCAGCTGATTGATCAAATGTGGTATGATTTCGTACAGATCCCCTACCAGTCCATAGTGAGCCGTTTTAAAAATCGGAGCATTTTCATCCTGATTAATTGCTATGATATGATCCGAATTATTCATTCCGGCGGTAAACTGAACCGACCCGGATACGCCGCAGGTAATCATCAGCTTCGGTCTCACGGTTCTTCCGCTTAAGCCCACCTGGCGTTTTGCTTCCAGCCAGCCCGCCTCCATAACCGGTCTCGTACAGGCAAGCTGTCCGCCCAACAGTTCAGCCAATTCCGATACCAGCTGCAGATCTTCCTCTTTTTTAATACCGCGTCCGGCCACTACCAGTATTTCGGCAGCTTCTATCATCTGTTCCTTTTCCTTCGTAATAATATCGATTACATCCACCTTGCTCGATAATTTACCGGCCGGAAGCCTGCAGGAAATTATCTCACCCGTCTTCTCAGGATTTCTTTCCGGAGCGTCCATAACCTTATAGCGGACCGTTGCCATCTGGGGCCTGTGGTTCGGAGTAAGAATCTGCGCCATGATATTTCCGCCAAATGCCGGCCGTATCTGAACCAAGTCGGTGTTATCGTTAATATCCAGTATCGTGCAGTCCGCCGTAAGCCCTGTTCTTAATCTGGCCGCAAGTCTCGGTGCCAGCTGGCGTCCTACCGGGGTAGCCCCGACTAAGATCGCGGCAGGCTTTATCCTTAAAACGAAATCTTCAAATACGGCAGTATACGGTTCCATCTTAAATCGGTCTAGTTCCTTATAATCATACACAAATACCTTATCGGCGGAATAATGTAAAAGCTCCTCGCATTGCTCCTTAATACCGCTGCCCATCATGATCGCATATACCGGATGACCTATCTTAGCCGCAAGCTCTTTTGCTTTTCCAATCAGCTCATAGGTGACCGGATGGATTATGCCGTCAATATGATCCACGTATACGGCAATCCCCCTCCATTCACTTTTATCTATCGATGTCCGAATCTCTTCCACATATTCTACGGCACCCTCCGGACCCTTTTTCACACATAGCTTACACATCCTGCAGGCTGAGTTAATCTGCAGCGCACCGTCCTTTTCCTCCAATGCGCCAAACGGGCACAGACGGATCATTTCCTGAATATCTCCAACCTTGTCCTGGTTTACTACTAACTTAGCCATTTTGTTATTCCTCCCTATGCGAACTTCAATTCCCGCAGTTTATCAATTAATTGACCTGTGAGCTCTTCCGCAGAGCCGTTCCATACCTCCCGGTGGGCATTTGCCTCCGGAGGGAAAATACGCTGCACCTGTGTCGGTGAGCCGTTTAATCCGTAATGCTGTTCCTCCCTGTCCTCCAAATCCGCAAGAGTAATTACCTTAATTTCACGGTCTTTCGTTTCCTGTCTTCTGACGTAGGACGGAAGCCTTGGTATAAAGATATCTTTATCAACGGTAAGCAGGCACGGATACTGTATTTTTACAATCTCAACGTCATGCGTCATATCCATTTCGGCAACAATTGCCTCATCCGTAATTTCCTTGAGCTTTGATATATTCGATACGCACGGGATATCCAGCCATTCCGATATCTCCGGACCTACCTGCGCCGTATCTCCGTCCGTTGTCTGTTTCCCGCACAGAATCAGGTCAAAACCGCCTAAGCTCCGGATGCCCTGTGAAATCGCATAGCTGGTTGCCAAAACATCGGCTCCCCCGAACCTGCGGTCGGATATCAGGACTCCCTTATCAATCCCCAGGGCAAATGCTTCCCGGATTACCCTGTCTGCCTGGCCGGGCCCCATAGTGATTGCGGTAATGGCACCGCCTGTTTTTTCTCTGATCCTTAACGCCGTCTCAATTGCATATAAATCATATGGATTCATCTTAGAATCCACACCGTTTCTTTTTAAGACTCCCGTAACCGGGTCTACTTCCACCCTGCTGCTGTCGGGAACCTGCTTGATACATACCAGAATATTCATTATTTCCTCCATTCTTACGCGTTTCCTGCGTTTCTAAAATTTAAGTGCAGGCTTCACAGCTATATAAAGTACCGTACGCCGATATAGGTGGTTATCCCTACTATTACAATGAAAAGAATGTAATATTTAAACGTGCCCTTTAATAATACTCCCTCTTTTCCCTGCAGGCTTACCGCCGCGACGGCAATGGCAATACTTTGCGGGGAAATCATCTTCGCTGTGACCGCGCCTGCAGTATTGGAAGCGACAATCAGGGACTGGTTTAAGCTTAACGCCGTAGAAGTTTCCATCTGCAGCCCTCCGAATAGTACGCTGGCAGAGGTGCCGCTTCCTGTTACAAAGGTTGCAAGGGAACCCAGAAACGGTGCAAAGAACGGATAAAAGGATCCTGTAAACGTTACAAAGACGAGTGCAATAGATGCTATCATCCCGCTGTAGCCCATTAGCTTAGCCATAGCCATAATGGAAAGGATTGTTATAATAGTTTTCATTAATTGCAGGACGGTATTTTTAAATACCTGAAGAATATCCTTAAAACCGGCGCCCTGTAGTCTGCCTCCCAGGAAAGCCGCCAGTATAATCCACAATCCGGGTGCGGCAAGCCAGGAAAAGGTATAAGGAGCGGCACCCTCGCCGTTATATATATTTACCGTGGTTTTCACGGCGGCCAGCAAATGATTGAGCGGGGGAACAAATTTAGAGGTTGCCAGCAGGAATATGAATATCAGGATGAACGGGCTCCATGCATTAAGCGCTGTCTTTCCGGATATCTTTTCCGTTTCCTGTCCTTCCATGCAATATTCAGGGTCCGTATTGCCGTCTCCGGATAATCTTGCAACAACTATCATAGCTGTCATCGAACATACGGAACCGATCACAGCGGGAAGCTCCGCCCCCAGATATTTTGCAACAAGATATTCCGGTATCAGAAAGGAAAGGCCGGCTATCAGGGTGATCATACCTACCCCTTTCAGGGATTTCCTTGACTTGCCGGTCAGAAACACCAGAAGGTATGGCGTAAGCAGCATCAAAGGTGCAAGCAGCAAAACGGTATTGGTGGATAAGCCGGTAACATCCAGCCCGGTTATCCCGGCCAGCGTTGTTGTCGGAATACCGATCGAACCGAAAGCCGTGGGTGTCGTATTCGCTATCAGGCATACAATAGCCGCAAATACAGGATGAAATCCTAACCCCCACAATATACTTGCAGGTATCGCAATGGCAGTTCCAAACCCTGCCATTCCTTCCATGAAGCCTCCGAATCCCCATGCAATAAGCAGAACTAATATCCGTTTATCCTTTGTAACACCTGCCAGCATCTTTTTAATGATTTCCATCCTGCCGGTAGAAACACATACGTTATAGGTGAATATAGCCGCGACAATCACAATAATAATCGGCCACAGGGCAAGCGCGCCTCCTTCGGCAACTGCTCCCAGGCTGTCCGATAACGGCATTTTCCATACGAATACCGCAAGCACATATGCGATGGCAAAACCTATGACACATGCTTTGAAGCCTTGAATTTTCAGGGCTGTCAGGGCAATAATCAACCAGATGATCGGTAATAAAGCCAAAACAAATGAAAACATCATATTCATAACTGTTCCTCTCTTAAAGTCGTACTCGGTTGACTTTAGTAATACATTTTTTGGTAATTGGTACTACCAGTTTCGGATTAAAAAATCAAGGGATAACCCTCTTTTAATTGGTAGTACCATTTGTTAAATTATTATACTTTACCTGTACTAATAAGTCAATAACCGACAATATTTTCACAAATGTTTTGTGTGATATTACTCTTCATTGAATGTTTTTGCCATTTTTTATATATTCTCACGTATTTTTTCGTCAATTATACTAAAATGTTTGTTAATTGCTTCATAAGCCAATTTTTTATCTCTCGTTACCAGACTTTTGATTATTTCGTTATGAGCCTCCATAAGGAGATTTCCGCTTTCTTCCGTACTTAATATTTCTCTTCTCAAATCAATGATAAACTGGTCTATCACATCGGAAAGTGCCTGCAAAATATCTATAATCAGGGTATTTCCGGATGCAAGCGCGATATTGTAATGAAGCTTCTTATCCAGTATTACATTATTTACTTCCGTTTCATTTTCCAGCTGGGAAAGGATATGTTCCAGCTGTTTCAGCTCATGCTGCGATATGTTGTCGATTGCCAGCATCAGTGCTTCCGTCTCCAAACCCCGGCGCAGCTGACTGATTTGCTGATAATTGATCTGATTAAGCAGGAACATCATCGACATGGATTCCGCCAGGTTATTTTTAAAATTACCGGTCAGATAATTGCCGGCACCCTGCTGGCTTGAGATTACCCCCATAATGTCTAAAGTACGGATCGCTTCCCGGACCGAATTACGGCTGATCCCCAGAATCCCGGACAGCTCCCTTTCCGCAGGCAGTCTTCCTCCTGCTGCCAGTTCACCGTTCCTGATCTGGCTCTTTATATAATCGATTACCTTGATATAAGTCTTCTTGTGCAATTCCTTATCTGCCATGCGTATAGCTCCTTGTATGTTCATGATATTGATTTTGATGATAGCATAATCTAACC
>JAEWSD010000060.1 GCA_023398615.1 Bacillota bacterium | reverse complement strand
TTATGTTCTGTTATGATTAAGTCTATCAACAGATTAATAATGTGCCTGAAGGAAGGAATACTATCAATAAATAGCCCTATTCGGCCGCAAGGAGGAAATGCATGAAAAAATATCTGAAGCTTATTATTACCGTATTGGTTGTCGGTATCACCGCGTTTATATACTATTATATCGCATTGCCGGCAGTCAACATCCACTCTCCGGGATTCTGGTTCTTTATCCTCGGGGCCCTGGTTGTCATTTCCATAGTTGCCGGATTTTCTACCGCCAACCTGGACAGCAAAGGCCGCAGGCTAGGCGGACCGCTGTTTAAGAATAATCTTTTCAAGATCGTCTTAAGTATAACCGGAGTAATCCTGCTTGTCTTTATTATCGGAAGCATCCTGTCTTCCCCGATCGTAAACGCAGGAAAATACCAACGGCTGCTCACCATTTCAGACCGCGATTTTGCTGAGGATATCCAAGAGGTTTCCTATAAGGATATACCGATTCTCGATAAGGACTCCGCAATTTTACTCGGCTCCAGAAAAATGGGCAGTATCATTGAATATGTATCCCAGTTTGAGGTAGGCGGCAATTATACACAGATCAATTACCAGGGCACACCTGTCCGTGTCAGCCCGTTACAATACGGAAGCATCATAAAATGGTTTACAAACCGTTCAAAGGGTATCCCCGCATACATGAAAATAGATATGGCGACTCAGGCGGTGGATCTGGTAAAATTGCCGGAAGGAATAAAATACTCGGAATCCGAACATTTCGGAAGGAATATATACCGGTATCTTCGCTTCCATTATCCGACCTATATCTTTGATTGCCTTAACTTTGAAGTGGATGAAGACGGTGTTCCTTACTGGATCTGTCCGGTCAAGGATTACACCATCGGCTTATTCGGAGGGCAGACCATCGGCAGGGCCGTCCTTGTCAATGCGATTACCGGAGAACATAAGGACTATGCGGTTAAAGATATTCCAAAATGGGTGGATCGTGTTTACTCCGCAGAATTACTGATATCCCTTTATGACTATTACGGTACGTTAAGGCACGGTTACTGGAATTCCGTATTCGGACAAAAGGACGCATTGCAGACCACGGACGGTTACAATTATATTGCTCTTGACGATGATGTATGGGTATATACCGGTGTCACCTCCGTAGGCTCCGACGAATCCAATGTCGGATTTGTATTGATGAATCAAAGAACCGCGGAGACACGCTACTATTCCATATCCGGTGCGGAGGAGTATTCCGCAATGGCATCCGCGGAAGGGCAGGTGCAGCATCTCGGATACAAGGCTACCTTCCCGCTTTTACTGAATACCGGAGGCGAACCTACTTATTTCATAGCCTTGAAGGATGAAGCCGGATTAGTGAAGAAGTACGCAATGGTTAATATTGCACAGTATCAGATTGTGGCGATCGGCGATACGGTCAGTGAATGTGAGAAGATCTATCTGGAACTGATGAAATCAAGCGGTATCAGCATAGCCGATACGACCAAGCTGCCAAAAGTAACCGGTACGATCGCAAAAATCGCTGAAGGAGTCGTTGACGGTAACTCGCATTATTATATTCTGTTAAATAATAATGACGAAATCTTTGATGTCCTTGTGAACGATTTCATCCGGATCATTAAATATAATGTCGGAGACACGGTAACCTTTACCTATTCCGCAGGCTCCGAATCAAATACTGTACTTGGAGTAGAATAAAAGGAAGAGGCTGCTGCAAACTCTTAATTATGAGTTTTGCAGCAGCCTATATATATCATTTATTAAGGTTAAACTTTCTTGATTTTTTCGAAATAGGATTTTCTGTGAAGTACCTTTTTCAGCAGTCTCCTGTATCTTTTATCGGAATCCGCATAGTTACCTGCAAAGGAGCTCCTGATAAACCGCTCAATGCATTTCACATCCCTTTTCTTATCCAGGCTGCGAAGTCCCATATCAAGATTCCTGCGGATTCGAAGCATGGCCTTGCTGTGATCGATGGCAGTTATTAATTTTCCCCTGCTAAACACCAGCTCTTTTATATACTTATAGCAATAGCACGGAATCTCGTCACTGTCCGTATAAGTCTTTATAATAAAAGCTCCTATTATCATGGAACCCGTGTAACCCAACGATTCCATAATATCATGGTACCTAACGGTTTCCCTCCCATCCACGGAGCAGCAGGGCTCCGGTGTAACGCCGTTTATCACGGGATATTCCCTGTCGGAGGATACGGTAAAGCTTTTCAGATACAGCTGATAATCCTTTAAGCAGTATTTACAGCTGTATGCAAACTCCTTATCATCCGACCAAATCGGGGATAACTGAAACTGATCCGGGTAAAAAACCGGATGTTCGCAATATATTATCTCATAATCTATTTCCGAAAGAATTATGGAATCTTTTATATTCATGAAAGTCTCAAATAGATTCTCCTTCCCTGATTTTTAAATGTTCATTTATCTTAATAAAATATCGCATCTCCGCTTTATTTAAGCAGAATGCTCTCTACGCAATTATTCATTAACATTGCAATCGTCATGGGTCCGACACCGCCCGGCACCGGCGTAATTGCACTGACATGCTCTACAACATCGTCAAAATCCACATCACCGCAAAGCTTATTATTCTCGTTCCGATGGATACCGACATCAATCACAACGGCACCTTCTTTCACGTAGTCGGCGGTAATGAATTTCGGTTTTCCGATAGCAACCACAAGGATGTCCGCACGCTTTGTCACTTCCTTCAGATTCCTCGTTCTGGAATGGCATACCGTCACCGTTCCGTTCTCACGCAGGAGCAGTAAAGCCATAGGTTTCCCAACGATATTGCTTCTGCCCACAATAACACATTCTTTTCCCTCAATATCAATGCCGGAACGTTTTAACAGCTGGATGATTCCGGCAGGCGTACAGGAGGCAAACCCCTTCTGCCCGATACTTAAACGGCCGACGCTTTGCGGATGGAAACCGTCAACATCCTTTAGCGGGGATATGGTTTGTATCACCAGATCCTCATTGATATGCCCCGGCAGCGGCAGCTGGACAAGAATTCCGTTAACATCCTTTCTTTGATTCAGTTCCGTTACCAGCTCCAGAAGTTCCGTTTCCGCGGTCTCTTCCGGGAGTTCATAGGCAAGGGAACGAATTCCGATATATTCACAGGCTTTCTTCTTATTGCCGACATATACGGTTGACGCAGGATCCTTTCCGACTTGAATTACCGCAAGAGTAATCTCCTTTCCTTCTGCCTTCAAAGCGGAAACCTTTTCCTTAAGCTCATCCTTAATCTCACCTGAAATCTTTTTACCGTCAATTAGTAATGCCATAGTATTCTCCATTCTGTATAATCTTTACTTATTTTAATACATTTAAAATGATATCACAAGCGTTTTTAATGAGATTGAATACAATAAAACACAGAGCAGCTGCATAAGCTCATAATTATGAGTTTTGCAACTGCCCCTCTGTAAATCTCAGGCCCTATCTGTCAACTATCTCAAGCTCCTGTAGTAATTAATCAGACAGCCTTTCTGAATGATGTCTCTCTCATCATCCGTCAGTTCGCCAAGTCTTAATGTAAACTCCTTCATATCCTTATCCACGACATAGGCTTTAACCTCGGAAAGCTTATTTGCAACCGCCGCTTTGATATCCTTGATATATAGGTAGTCTCCGTTCTCAAACGGCAGCTCTTCCGTGAGAAGGAACGGAAGCATACCCCAGTTGATCAGGTTGGAACGATATCTCTTTGTTGCGTATTCCCTGGCAATATTGGCAAGTCCGCCAAGAACCTTCTGGCAGCTGGCAGCCTGCTCCCTTGCGGAACCGTCTCCCGGCTTAACCGCATAGATTACGCTTCCGATTTGCGTGGCGGCAGCATCCGCCTTAAATTTCTCATTAATCTTATCAAAAACAGCTTTAATTTCCGGATTGGCAGCAAAGATATCCTCTCCTGCCGTCCTGGCCTTCTCCGCCTTCTGGATCTCCTTTGCACGCCCCACATAAGCAGGGTCCTTTCTGGATAGGGTAAATTCTGCCAATCCAAGCGGATTCGAACGGTAAGAAGAAGTCTCGCCGGACGGAATCAATTCATCCGTCGTGGTCACCGGATCCATGATTACGGATACCACCTTAAGCACCAGGTCATCAGTCAGGCCTGACATGGCCGGCCAGTCAACGATTCCGGGACCGAATTTGATTTCAACACTCGGATCTGCCTTCCCAAGCCCGTTATATACACGGTTGTCATAAATCTTGCCGTCGAAGAAATATTTCGGCTTTGCAAAGGCAGTATCAATGTCTTCCGCAGATGTGAGATATCCCTTATTGGCAGCGGTTGCGGCAATAGAACGGGCATCCATCAGCGCTACGGAAGCAATCTGTCCGCTCGTTACCTTGGAGCCTTCCCTGTTCGGGAAGTTTCTGGTGGTATGGCGGATACTCAGCCCATTATTGGCAGGTACGTCCCCGGCACCAAAGCACGGTCCGCAGAACGCGGTGCGGATTGTCGCACCCGTCTCCATAAGCCTTGCAACGGAACCATTCTTCACCAACTCCATGAAGATCGGCTGGCTTGCAGGATAAACACTTAAAGAAAACTCGTCGGAACCGATATATTTTCCGTCCAGAATATCGGCAGCATCACAAATATTTTCAAAGCCGCCGCCGGCACATCCCGCGATCACTCCCTGCTCGATATAAAGCCTGCCGTTTCTTATCTTATCCTTCAAGGTATATTTCACCTTGGCGTTATCAAGGCTTACCAGGGCTTTTTTCTCTACCTCATCGAGGATATCGTACAGATTGGCATTCAATTCGTCAATCGTATATACATTGCTCGGGTGAAAAGGCATTGCTATCATTGGTTTGATTTCAGACAGATTCACATAAATCATCCCGTCATAGTAGGCAATCTTCTTCGGTCTTAATTCCTTATAATCCTCCGCCCTGTTATGGATTTCATAGAATTCCTTTACCTTTTCGTCCGTTATCCATATGGAGGAAAGGCAGGTGGTTTCCGTCGTCATAACATCGATACCGATACGATAATCCACGCTTAAGTTCCCCACACCGTCACCGATGAATTCCATCACCTTATTATTTACGTAGCCGTTGGCAAATACCGCACCGATGATTGCCAGAGCAATATCCTGCGGTCCTACGCCTATCCTTGGCGCACCGGTCAGATATACGCCGACAACCCCCGGCATATTGATATCGTAGGTCCGGTTAAGCAGCTGCTTTACAATCTCCGGCCCGCCTTCTCCCATTGCCATCGTTCCCAACGCACCATAGCGGGTATGACTGTCCGAACCCAATATCATCTTACCGCCGCCGGCAAGCATCTCACGTGCAAACTGATGAATGACCGCCTGGTGCGGGGGCACATAGATTCCGCCGTATTTCTTGGCACAGGATAAACCGAACATATGATCATCCTCGTTGATCGTGCCCCCTACCGCACACAAGCTGTTGTGGCAGTTAGTAAGAACATACGGAACCGGGAATTTTTCCAGCCCGCTGGCCCTGGCAGTTTGAATGATTCCTACAAATGTGATATCGTGAGAAGTCAATTTATCAAATTTAATCCTTAGCTTGTTCATATCACCGGAGGTATTATGAGCTTCCAGTATACCGTAAGCCAAAGTATTCTTTGCGGCCTCTTCCTTTGTACAGACTTCACCGGCTCCGGCGGAAAGCATTTCCGGGGTCACATTCTGTTCCTCCAAAATTTCAGTTCCGTTAAGTACATAGGCACCTTTCTCATACAGTTTAATCATAGTGCATCTCCTTCTATCGTTCTGCTTTGTATAATTTACCATTTACAAAGTATAAAAATAAGTTTCTTTCAATATGATAATCGTTATGAATAAAATAATCAAGAATTTTTTGTCTTTTTTAATACTCCGATGTTGATTAAATTGAGTATTATTGTTACATTTCAGCCATAATGTACGTTTTCGTCAATTGCCATAATAAGGTTTTTGTATTATAATCAAAGTGAAAATAGTTCAGGATATTTCCTTTTATAACAGTTTGAAATATTTTTAGTTTTAGATCACTGCTTGTCTCATTTTTAATGCATAAATTATCCAGCAATATCCTATAATATTAGAGTGAATGTAATTCAGGAGCGTGCAGAGCACGCAGAAATTGAGCAAGACGTGATAAAAGCATATTCACACTCTTAAAGAGTGAAAATAAATCTAAAAGGAGGAATCATTATGAAATCCAAAGTTGATCCTGATCTTTGTATCTCCTGCGAATTATGTGCCAACACCTGCCCCGAGGTATACAGTATGGGTGACGATGGTTATGCGCATGCGATTGACGAAGATATTCCGGAGGATAAGCTGCCTGAAGCCGAGGATGCCCGTGACGGATGTCCTACGAGCGCCATCGATTTATTCTGATAAATGAGGCTGCTGCAAAAATTCAAAATTATTATGAACCATTCTAAGAGGTTCATCGTATTTTGAATTTTGCAGCAGCCCCGTTTATGTTAAGAGATATACCTGCATTGTTAAACAACCGTTATTTTAATACCTCATCAATGGTTGCGGATATTTGTCCTGCCTCGAACGGTTTTGCAATAAACTCTGCGGCACCGTATTTTACCGCCTCCACTATCTTATTCTTTTGTCCGGCAGCAGTTACCATGATTACTTTCGCATCCTTATCTTCGGCAATAATAGATTTTAAAGCTTCTATACCGTCCAGTACGGGCATTGTTATATCCATAGTAACAATATCCGGACGCAGCTCCTTATATTTCTGCAAGCCTTCCTCGCCGTTTACGGCTTCATCCGCTACCGTATGTCCTGCCTGTTCCAATAAGGTCCTCAGCATCTTTCTGGATGTTTTGGAATCATCAACTATGAGAATTGTTGCCATTTTATATCCCTCCCTATTATTTCACATCTGTTGTATCATCGATTGACACCAGCAAATCAATTTTCTTATCACCCACCGTAACCGGTACAACAGCTATCTGCCCGCCGGAAACCACTGTCCCGTTCGAGTAGGATAACGGCGGCAGCATGTCCAATTCAATATCTTCATGGCTTAATTTTGTTGCAAACAGACCGTTGATGCAATTAATGAATTCACAAACCGCATCATAGGAATCTTCGTTTATTTCGGTAAAATCTTCCTTTGCAAAAGGAGAGGCTACCGCAAGCAGATCACTGCCTTTTGCCGCAAAGCCCAGGAAAATATTATGCTGGCCCTTTACCTTCTGGCAGGCAAGCGTCTCGAATGAGTACTCTTTTATGCCGTAGGATTTTTCAAGAACAATGTCGCTGCTGATAAAACGGATCATATTTCGTACTGCCAGGCCGATCAGTTCATTATATAAAGGTGATTCAATATGTACAAATAAAGGAACAATACGATCCATATCTCCGCTCTTTAATGCTTCGATATCATTATCCGAATAATGATTGCTCTGCTGATAAGCACCTAAGTGAGATTCTATATCCTTCAGAGTTAAAATGCTTTTTTCAATTAAGGTTTGAACAAATAACAGGTACGGATTGCCCTGAAGGCTCAGTAAGTGGCTGACCTGGGCCTCGGTAAGATAACCCTTCTCGATGGCGATATCGCCGAACCTTTTATCCATTACCAGCTGCAAACGATTAACTTCCTCTGCCTGCTCCCCGGTCAGTAATTTCTCCGCAGCTGCAATGAGACCCAATTTGACTCTGGTCGCCTTCTGCTGTTCCATTACCTCATTGAATTGATCCTTGCTGATAATTCCGTTCCTGATAAGATAATCCCCAAAAAGTTGCCCAAACATATTTTATCTCCTTTCAATATATGTATAATACATTTATACACTATTTTTCAGGAAAATAATAGTACTAATTTACATAATTGTAAAAATTTAAATTTAATAGTATAATTTTTCATAATCTGCTTAAGGAGGCACCTATGCTAACCCTAATCTGCCTGATTCAGGTATGTTACGATATCGCCGATTTTGTATTCTCCGATGGGCAGTGTAACGTCATCCAAGTCATGCAGATAGAACCATCCCTTTGTTCCGTCATCCGAAGTAATCTGTACCCAGTTTAAATTATCGGTAGCCGTAAGCCGTATTACTTCCCCCTTCTTCACCGTAACAGAAGCCGAATTCTTATCAGGCTCCTGATACAGCTCAAGATCACTCAAAGCATGGTTCGTATTACTCTCGTCTGTTGCATATTGATAAGGGTAATAGATGTCACTGATCTGTTCCTCCAATACGCCCTCCGCATTCAGCTTCCACGTTGCAGGCGCCCACCAGGTCTGAAGAATGCTCAGACGTCTGCTGGCGGTTATACTGCCGTCGCCGGAAGCACTGAAGGTCGGATTATCGGGGAAATCCGTCACATAGCCGCAGTAAACCGGATCCTTACCATCATAACGGAAGAATTGGGTTACCGGATCATTACTCGGACCCATATCAAGGATCGCTATCTCCAGGCAGGCATCAGAGGTATCGATATCCATTATATAATATCCGATGTCGCTGGCGCTGACTACATAGACTCCGAATTTATCTTCAAGATATTTATAGTCATACTCCGTACCATTGATCCTAAGAAGCGGCATCTCATATTCAAAACCGTTATCCATAACGGATTGGAAACCATAATAAACGGTATCATCCTTGCTATCTCCGTTAAAGTCTGTCGTAAACTCCGTTCCTACATCCACCCTGACAGGACTATCCCCGGAAAGCTCAGGCTGCTTTGTAATGTCGTTATTGCCGTCGGTTTCCTGTTCAGATATGCTCTTGTCATTAACTGTTGTATCCATTGCCTTATCTTTGTTATCGTTATCAGAAGCAGAACATGCAGATATGGTCGGCATTATGAGTATTAACGCTGTTAACATCAGTAATATATTTTTGAAACGTCTTACTGCTAATCCTGTTTTTATCATTTCTTTCCTCCCCAAATATGATATAATTTTTATATACATTTTACCATTGAAAATAATAAAGAACAAGACCATTCCCATTTTCTTACTTATCATTCATTAACGGTGGGTTACAATTCAGCCTATGGTACCGCCTGGATGAAAATAACGTAAATATACTATTGTATTATACGGCAGATTATAGTATAATTTGCAGTTGAATAAACGTTACAGTTCACGGAGGTGCTTATGAAACACATTATTAGTCCGCTTGACTTATCGGTTTCGGAATTGGAGGAAATTCTTTGTTTAGCCCAGGATATTATAAGAAATCCGAAGAAATATTCCAATGTATGTCACGGAAAAAAATTAGCCACTTTATTCTATGAACCAAGTACAAGGACCCGGTTAAGCTTTGAAGCTGCCATGTTAAATCTCGGAGGCAGCGTATTAGGTTTTTCATCAGCCGATTCCAGTTCCGCTGCGAAAGGCGAAAGCGTCGCCGATACCATTCGAGTCATTTCCAGTTATGCTGATATCTGTGCCATGCGCCATCCCAAGGAAGGTGCTCCGTTAGTTGCTTCTATTCATTCCTCTATTCCAGTTATTAATGCCGGTGACGGCGGACATAACCATCCCACTCAAACCCTTACCGATCTATTGACAATCCGGGAATTAAAAGGCAGATTGGACCATCTGACGGTAGGTTTCTGCGGTGATTTAAAGTTCGGCAGAACCGTACATTCATTAATAAATGCTTTAGTGCGTTATGAAAACATATCATTTGTACTGATTTCACCGGATGAATTAAAGATCCCCGCCTATTTAAGGGAAGAGGTGCTGGAAAATAACAATATTCCTTTTAAAGAGGTAAAGGTATTGGAAGACGTCATGCCTGAGCTTGACCTCCTTTATATGACGAGAGTACAAAAGGAACGTTTCTTTAATGAAGAGGATTACATCCGCTTAAAGGATTCTTTTATTCTGGATGCAAAGAAAATGGAGTATGCGAAATCCGACATGCTTGTCCTCCACCCGCTTCCAAGGGTAAATGAAATAGCGGTGGAGGTCGATAACGATCCCAGGGCGGTATACTTTAAACAGGCCGAATTCGGTGTGTATGTCAGAATGGCATTAATTATGAAGCTATTGGAGGTGGAACAGCCATGTTAAATATCGGAGGGTTAAATAACGGAATCGTAATTGACCATATCGAAGCCGGAGGCGCAATGAAGATTTACTCCTATCTTAACCTGGAGAAACTGGACTGCAGCGTTGCCATCATAAAAAACGCAAGGAGTAATAAGATGGGTAAGAAGGATATCATCAAGATCGAGGAGCATTTGGACGTTGATCTCGATATCCTTGGCGTTCTTGACCATCACATTACAATTAACTTTATTGAAAACGGAATCATCATCGAAAAGCGCAAGCTCAACCTGCCGGATAAGGTTACGAACATCTTCAAATGCAAGAATCCAAGATGCATAACCTCCATCGAGCAAGGGCTGACACACAGCTTCCGGCTGACCGACAGAGAAAAGGGCATTTACCGCTGCGTCTACTGTGAGCAGGCCTTTAACCGGAATTAAACGGAATGTTTTGAATCTGGGCTGTCGGAGAAAGCCAATAAAGATGCCGACACCCTGATAATCTCTCAAATGGTTATCAGGGTATCGGCATTTACGGCCTTTAAACCAATACGGAACTGATGATCCTGTCCTTTACAATACTCCAATCTATATTTTTCATAAAATTTTCAATATACTCATTCTTATTGTCCGCATATTGGAGGAAATACGCATGCTCGTACATATCCAATACCAGAACCGGAACGGCCAGTGCAATATTGCCGACGTCATGGGCATCCAGGCTGATGTTCCGGAAACGGTAGGATCGGAAATCATAGCATAAGACAACCCATCCCCTGCTGGCTCTTGCCGTCGCCGTAAAATAATCCTGCCAGCGGTCAAAGCTTCCGAAATCCTTCGCCAGATAGCTCATAGTCTCGGAATCCGGCCTGTTGTTATTCGAACCGATATTTTCAAAATAGTATTCATGAAGTATGACCCCGTTAAGAGCAAAGGTCTCACCGCGTTTTATCCCCCGGTATTCACTGTAAGTGGAATTAGCCGCCTCATAATCGTCACCCTCCGCAAGCAGTTCGTCAATCTCATTCATTTTATTGATATAGCCTTCATATAATCTCATATGTGCTTCAAATTGCTCTCTGTTGATCACCGTTACATCATCGGAATATTCAAAATTCATTTTTACGAATTCCATAAAAAACCTTCCACCGCTATTTGCCTTTCTATAAATATATGTGGAAGGTTTCTTCTATATTTCATATCGCACCGTAATATTTTATCCGTAATACGATACGGCGGTGACTGCTGCGGTAATTATTAAAACAAACCGGTTATATATCCGTCCTCCGCTACGTCTATTCCTTCTGCCGCCGGTTTCTTCGGTAATCCCGGCATCGTCATAACAGTTCCGGTAATCGCAACCACAAAGCCGGCTCCCGCAGACACATAGACCTCTCTGATGTGGATATTAAAGCCCTCCGGCCTTCCCAGCCTGCTCGGGTCATCAGACAGGGAATACTGGTTTTTAGCCATACAGACAGGAACTTGCCGGTAGCCCAGCTCCTCGATTCTGGCAATGGCCCGCTCAGCGGACGCATCGTATGTCACGGTCGCAGCTCCGTAGATTTCCTTTGCAACCGTCTCTATCTTCTCTTTCAAAGAAAGCTTCAGATCATACAATGGTTTATAATGACTTTCCTTTGTTTCAATCGTTTTCAATACCTTATTGGCAAGATCAATACCGCCGGCTCCGCCCTTCTCCCAAACCTCGGACAATGAAAATTCACAGCCTCTGTTCTCGCAGAAGTTCTTCACGAACTCAAGCTCCGCCTCGGTATCCGTGACAAAACGGTTCAGGGTGACCACGATTGGAACACCGTACTTCTGCAGGTTTTCTATATGCTTCTCCAGATTAACGATGCCGCGCCCTAATGCCGCCAAATTCTCTCCTGACAAGTCAGCCTTGGCTACCCCGCCGTTATACTTTAAGGCCCGTACCGTTGCAACCAATACGATCGCACTGGGCATTAATCCTGCGCTGACACACTTAATATCCAGGAATTTCTCGGCGCCGAGGTCCGCACCGAAGCCTGCCTCGGTGACCACAATATCGGCCAGCTTAAGGGCTGTCTTTGTTGCCCTCACACTGTTGCAGCCGTGGGCGATATTGGCAAATGGTCCGCCGTGGATAATAGCAGGTGTATTCTCAAGTGTCTGGATCAGGTTAGGCTTAATTGCATCCTTTAACAATGCCGCCATCGATCCTACCGCGTTCAGTTCTTTCGCGGTCACAGGCTTGCCGTCGTAGGTGTATGCCACGATAATCCTTCCCAGCCTCTTCTTTAAATCGTTCCTGTCATCGGCCAGGCAAAGAACCGCCATAATCTCGGATGCAACCGTAATAATGAAATGATCCTCCCTCACTACTCCGTCCGCTTTTCTTCCGAGTCCGACCACGATATTACGCAGGACTCTGTCATTAATGTCAACACAGCGCTTCCATACAATCTGATTCGGATCAATGTTTAACTCATTCCCCTGATGAATATGATTATCCAGCATTGCGGCCAAAAGATTATTTGCAGAGGTAATCGCATGAAAATCTCCTGTAAAATGCAGGTTTAAATCCTCCATTGGAACCACCTGGGCATATCCGCCGCCGGCTGCTCCACCTTTGATTCCGAAGCACGGTCCTAAAGACGGCTCGCGCAGCGCAATCACCGCCTTTTTATTCAATAATCCAAGGGCCTGTCCCAGACCGACCGTCGTTGTTGTTTTTCCTTCCCCTGCGGGAGTCGGGTTGATCGCCGTAACAAGAACCAGCTTCCCGTCCGGATTATCCTTTACCTTTTCCCATAACCCATCTGAGAATTTTGCCTTGTTCCTGCCGTAGAATTCAAGATCCTCTTCCGCTATATTTAATTTGGCGGCGACATCTTTAATATGAAGTAACCGCGCTTTTTGGGCAATCTGAATATCGGTTTCCATTGTATATCCTCCTGATTGTATATTATAGGTATGTTAACTATCCATTCTCTATTATAGCAAATGATGACAATAAAGAAAGAGTTAATTTTATAATTATACCCGTACATAACATACATATTGTCAGCCGATTAAAAATACTGCCGCAGATCTTATGAATTGATGATCTGCGGCAGTATTTTCAGGATTAGTTAAATTTCTTATTTTTTCTGTCGATTGCCTTTTTAGCGGCTTCCGCAACATGTTCAGGCGTCAGTCCGTATTTCTTTAGCAGTAACCCGGCATCTCCCGAACGGCCGAATACATCATTTACCCCTACTCTCTCAAGCGGAACCGGATAATTCTCGACAACTACTTCCGAAACCGCCGAACCGAGCCCTCCGATTATGTTATGTTCTTCCGCCGTAACAATTGCACCGGTTTCCTTTGCCGCCCGTATAACACATTCCTTATCCAGGGGTTTTATCGTATGTATATCTACAAGCCTTGCGCTGATACCTTCTGCTGCCAGCAGAGCAACTGCTTTTAGTGCTTCCTGAACCATTAAGCCGGTGGCAAAAATAGTAACATCACTGCCCTCTGCCAGCTGACTTCCCTTGCCGATTTCAAATTTATAATGTTCAATGGAATCCGTTACACATTCCAGTGCGGTACGACCGGTTCTCATATAACAGGGTGCGTCATATTCCATCATAGCTTTTACGATTTCTCTGGTTTCATTCGCATCACACGGACAGAATACCGTCATACCGGGGATGGTTCTCATTAAACTTAAATCTTCGATACATTGGTGTGTTGCGCCGTCTTCTCCTACCGTCAGACCGGCATGGCTCCCGATTACTTTTACATTCAAGCCGGTATAGGCAACGGACTGCCTGATCTGATCATATCCTCTGCCCGCCGTAAACATTGCAAAGGAATGACAAAACGCCCTTTTTCCGGTGGTTGCAAAGCCTGCGGCCATATCAATCATATTTGCTTCTGCTATTCCTATATTAAAATATCTCTCCGGATACTTGTCGCGAAAGTCACAAGTCATGGTACAGATGGAAAGATCTGCTTCCAATACAACAACGTCTTCGTTCCCGCCGAATTCTTCCAATGCCTTACCGTAAGCTACTCTTGTCGCAATTTTTTCTGACATACTTTAACCCTCCAATTCTGCAATTCTTAAATCAAGTTCTTTAAATGCGATCTCATATTCTTTCTCCGTCGGGCGTCCGCCGTGGAATTTAACCTGATTTTCAAACACAGAAACACCTTTGCCTTTTACTGTCTGAGCGATAATTACCGTTGGTTTTTCCTTAAGTTTATCCGCCTTATCGATTGCATCCGCAATTTGCTCAACATCATGTCCGTCTATAACGATTGTATTCCACCCAAATGCCTTGAATTTATCATCGATCGGATACGGTGACATGATTTCCTCTAAGGTGCCGTCAAGCTGCAGGTTATTATTATCTACAAACAGCACCAGATTATCCAGCTGATAGTAGCCTGCCGACATTGCCGCCTCCCATATCTGCCCCTCTTCAATCTCACCGTCACCAACAATAACATAGGTCTTATAATCTTTATGATAGGTTTTTGCCGAAAGTGCCATTCCAAGACCGGCGGATAACCCCTGGCCGAGTGATCCGGCAGACATATCCACGCCCGGAACATGCTTCATCTCGATATGTCCGGATAAATAACTGTCTATTCTTCTGAAGGTTTTTAAGTCTTCCAGCGGAAAGAAGCCTTTCAGCGCCAGGGTTGCATAAGCCGTCGGCGTACAATGTCCCTTGGAAAGCACAAAACGGTCTCTGTCCTCCATATCAGGGTGCTTAGGATCAATATTCATTTTATCAAAGTAAAGTACGGCCAATATATCTGCAATTGAAAAGGAACCTCCGATATGACCCGAATTTGCAGTTTTAATTGCCTCCAAAGCAATCTTTCTGATTTGCGCAGCTTTTAATTGCAGTTTTATTTTTTTTATGTTTTCCATATCTGCCTCCAATCTGTCTCCATTCCACTGCCTGCGGCAGCATAAGTTCGTTTCGGTTCAGCCTTATTTACTCTTTTCTGGCGTTCTGTTTTTTCTTCTTATACATATCAATGTAAACCGCTATCAATATAATGACTCCCTTTGCAACATACTGCCAGTAAGAGTTGACATGCAGCAGGTTCAGACCGTTACTGATGGTACCGATAACCAATACGCCAATGAACATACCTCCGACATTGCCCACACCGCCATACATACTGGTACCGCCGAGAACAGCCGCCGCAATTGCATCTGTTTCAAATCCGATCGCAGCCGCCGGCTGACCGGATGACATACGGGAAGCCAGTACAACTCCTGCAAATGCCCCGAGAAAACCGCTGATTGTCCAGACAAGGATTTTTACCTTTGTAATATTAATACCGCTGTACTTTGCCGCCGTCGGATTACCTCCGACCGCATAGATATGCCGGCCTATTTTTGTCTTATTAAGCAGCAGATAAGCCAGGAATATGAAAACAAACATATATACAACAGGCAAAGGAATAAAGCCAAGATATCCGTTACCTATGGAAGGGAATGCCTTGCTCATGGTTGAAACCGGCTGTCCGTTGGCAATCAGGTATGCAAATCCGCGGCAGATACTCATCATTGCCAGCGTTACAACAAAGGGATGGATACCCGAATAGGCAATAATGACACCGTTTGCTGCTCCGGCAACAACACCCACCGCTAAAGCAATCGCTACCGACACCGGTATTGATATTCCGAAACGTTCCATACATACTACGGTAACACATCCGGATAGTGCGATTAATGCGCCGCCGGTCAGGTCAATACCTCCTAACATAATAGCCATCATTACCCCGATAGCCAAATATGAGTTTGTAGAAACGGTTCTCATAACATTTAAAAAGTTGGTTTTTGTAAAAAAATTATCTGCGGTAATAGACATAAAAATAAACAATACTAAAAACCCGATCAATATACCCATATTGGTTTTGATATACCGAACCACCGGTCCTAAAATGATATTACTTTCAAGCCTTTGCAGCACCTTATTACGTTCCATTATTCTCCACCTCCGCCGATAGCTAAATTTAAGATTGAATTAGGAATAAATTCTTCTCTGCTCAAATATCCTGTTATATTACCTTCATGCATTATGATAAGATTGTCACACATATTGATTATTTCCGGCAATTCTGAAGAAATCATGATAATTGCGATGCCCTTCGCCGCCAGTTCATTGATTATTTTATATATTTCAGCCTTTGCGCCCACGTCAACGCCTCTTGTCGGTTCATCAAGTATTAAGACATCAGGGTTTGTGGCAAGCCACTTGGCAAGTACGATCTTTTGCTGATTTCCTCCGGATAAATTGGAGACGCATTGTTCTGCGGATGGAGTTTTTATATTCAACGAAGAAATTGCGTTATCTACAATATCTTTTTCAATCTTTCGGTTTGCTCTTAATTTACTGATAAATTTATCCAGGACCGTAATGGTAGTGTTAAAGCCAACCGTATTTCCAAGGATAAGTCCTTGTGATTTACGGCTTTCCGGTACTAATACAAGACCCATATCCTGGCACTTTAACGGTGTCAGCTTATCATTGCGTTCGTTATTAAGAATGATTTCTCCGCTGTCCTTTACATCCAGTCCCATGATGGCCTGCATTAATTCGGAACGTCCTGATCCGATCAGACCGTAAAATCCCAGTACCTCTCCTTTGTGCACTTTAAAGCTGCAATTCCTGACTCGTTTCCCGGCGCTGATATTTTTTACTTCAAAAGCAACCTCACCAAGCTTATTAAAAGTTCGTACATAATAGTTTTCCAGTTCACGTCCTACCATCATATGTACCAATTCATTGGTATTGGTTTCTTTTGTAGCTTTGGTTCCGATATAAGCTCCGTCACGCATTACCGTAATACGGTTGGTTAACTCAAATATTTCCGACATTTTATGTGAAATATAGATGATACCGATGTTTCTCTTTTGTAATAACCGAACGGTTTCAAACAGAACTCCTACTTCCCTCTCTGACAAAGAAGAGGTAGGTTCATCCATAACTATAATCTTTGCATTCAGTGAAAAGGCTTTTGCTATTTCAACCATTTGCTGCTGTCCTGTACTTAATCGACAGACATCACTGGCAGGGTCAATATTCAGCCCGACAATATCCAGATATTGTTTCGCCTCTTCATTCATAATACTTTTACTGACCATTCCCATTTTATTTTTCTTTTCTCGTCCAAGAAAGATATTCTCAGCCACTGTCATATACGGTTCTAATGCTAATTCCTGATGAATAAACGCTATTCCTCTGACCTGTGAATCTACTACACTGTTTAATTCCACTTTTTCGCCGTCAACATAGATGGAGCCTTCATCTTTCCTGTAAATTCCGCCCAATACATTCATAAGGGTAGACTTACCCGCACCGTTTTCACCTAATAAACCGTGAACTTCTCCCTCACATAAATCGAGGTATGCATTATCCAGGGCTTTCACACCGGGAAATGCTTTTGAGATGTTTTCCATTTTGAGTATTTGTTTTGGCATCTTATCACCTCATATTTGTGGGGACTGCCGCAAAACCTTAAGTTTATAAATTTTGCAACAGCCCCTTATATATATCTTCGCAATGGCGTACTATTCAGCCTTACGGCTTCATAGTAACGCGATAGCTACAATTTATCGAAAACGATTATTGCCATCCGTCCGTGCCATATTGATCTACATTATCAGAATTAATAATGAAGGTATCTACTACAATATTGCTCTCAACTGATTCACCGTTAATAACCTTTATAGCGGTTTCCATAGATAATTTACCGATCGTTTCCGGTGACTGTGCTCCTGTACCTGTCATCGTTCCTTCTTTGATTAATTGCTTCGCATCCGGATTACCATCCACACCATACACTAAAACGCCCTGTGATTCAGGATGAGCTGCCAATGCCTGAATACAGCCCATTGCGGAAGGATCGTTTACCGCAAAGAAAGCACCTAAATCAGGATTTGCCTGAAGAGCGTCTTCTGCCAACGGCAGAGTAACACCCGTATCACCTTTACCGTCAAGCTCGCCAACGATTTCGAAATAATCACCGGCGGTCTCTACGAAGCCGTTATAACGGTCAATACAAGCCTGTCCCGAAGGCGAATGCATGATAAACACCTTGGAGCCCTTCTCCAGCTTTGCCATCATATCCTGTGCAACTACTACACCTGCATTATAATTATCCGATGCAATGATTGATGCAACCATGTCCTTATCTACTACGGGAGTATCAAAGTTAATAACCGGAACACCTGCATCCTTACAAGCCTGTAATGCATCCTTAACACCGGCAGAGTCCATAGGAGCCACTAATAATGCATCAATACCGGAAGCAAGAAGATCACCGATCTGATCATTCATTTTCGATTGATCATTCTGAGGGTCAATGGTTACTACTTCAATATTGTTTTCCCCTGCAACCGCTTTAACTCCGTCTAATACCGCCAGCCAGAAAGCGTTGTTCATCGTTGTAGGCGCATAACCAACTACAATTTTATCAGATGACGGTGCGGCTTCTCCAGTATCTGCCGGTGCTTCCGTTGCCGGTGCCGTAGTGGGATCTGCGGTTCCTGTTTGTGATGTGTCGCCTGAAGTGTCCGGTAATTTACTGCATCCCATTAAGCTGAATAACATTGCTGCGACTAATACTGTACTTAAAATAATTTTTTTCATTTTCATTTCTGATCCTCCTTTAATTTACATTCATAATAGTTTTTCTTTCCCCTTAATAAATATACGCAACCCGTTCAATCCATTTAATATCAGACCCCCTTTCCGGACAAATTGAACGATTGACAGTTGCCGCTAACCACTCACATAGATACGGCCCGCAAGTCAGCCGTTATGGTTTTATCAGTATCTTATAGAAGAACTCTTTTCTGTCCGCCATAATCCTTACGGCGTCATAGGTTTTTTCCAACGGCATTCTATGTGAAATAATTGGTGCTGTTTTAATGCTGCCATCCTTAAGAGCCTGTAAACTCAGCTCCCATGCATGGTGCGGAAAACGGGCAAATTCAAAGCTCCAGGTACCTTTTATCGTGATTTGCCCTCTAAGTATTTTTTCGAAGGTTGCCTCTTTTATCTCAAGGCTCTTTGTAGGTCTTCCAACTAAGCCCAGTACCCCGAAGCTTTTCAGCTCCATAATTGCCTGGTTAAAGACTGCTCCTGAACCGGCGGCCTCAAATGCATAGTCAACACCTAAACCGCAGGTCTTTTCCTTTATAATTGCCGGCGCATCCTCAGTCACACTGCAAATTGCATCCGTTAATCCCAATTCCTTTGCTATTTCTACCTTCTTTTCATCCAAATCGATTGCGAATACACGTTTCGCTCCGAATGCCTTTGCCCATTGTGCAATAAATATACCGATCGCTCCGAGTCCGTATACCGCTACGGTTGATCCATATTTTAATTCACAGTTTTGTACGACATGCAGCGCAACACTGATAGGCTCTAAAAATGCTACCGCATCATCCTCTACTTCCTCCGGAACAATTACCAGATTGTCCTCAGGGACCTTAACATATTCGGCAAAGCCTCCGTCACTGCGTGAGCCAAGAAAATCATAGCTTTCACATTGAGCGAACCGGCCTGTTTCACACATTTTACAGGTACGGCAGGGTATCAAAGGAATTACCGCTACCTTTTTACCCAACAAATCCTTTCTTGCGTTCTTTCCCAATTCTGTCACAATACCTCCGAATTCATGTCCCGGAATGGTAGGGAAATGATAGGTGCCCTGTGTCAGAACCCTTGGTATGTCGGAGCCGCAAACCCCGCACGCCGTAACTTTAACAAGTACGTCTCTTTCTCCGGGCTCCGGCATTCTTACCTCTTCATATCTTAAATCATTCGGCGCGTGCAGCACCGCTGCCTTCATTGTTTTACTCATTTTACACCCATTGCATAACATATCTGCTTGCAGATGTGTTACTGCCACAAATAAAAACGGTTGAAAGAATCGTTATATGGCATCCTTTCTTTCTTTATATTTTCTTTCAACCTTTACACCTCCATAATCTTTATTCCAGATTCGCATGCTTTTTCCACAAAGCATGGATATCCTCGATATGCTTCTTCTCAATAATCATCATGGCTATGGTGTCCGACATCAATAATACGCTTTGCTCGAATAAGCTGCTCATTGGCTGTTTCGAATCAATTTCATCCGCCAGATTTAATTTTGTCCTGCAAGGAATCCTTACAAACAGGTCTTCATATTGCGTCATAGAGCTTTCCTTATTGGACCCGATATGTACTATCTTCGCTCCATACCTTTTTGCAATCTTAACAATATTAACGGGAACCACACTCTCACCGGAACCGGAACCGACGATCAGGAGATCGTCCTCCGTTATTGCCGGCTCGTCAACCGCACCTACATAATAAGCGTTTATTCCCAGATGATTCAGTCTTTTCACAAGCGCCTGAAGCATTAAGAGCACCCGCCCGACACCTACCACAAACACCTTATCCGCATTACAAATCATGTTCACGAATTCTTCCATCGTATTTTCATTCACTGCGGTCAGTCCCTGATTTAATTCCTGTAAAATAATGCTTTTATATTCACGATAGCTCATAATTACCTCCACAAACTCCTTTACAGCTCTTCTTTTGTCTTCCACGGAAAGATAATCGCTTTCACAGTCTCTTTTCTCTCTACCGCCTCAAAGGCTTCATTGAATTCATCCAATGTATAACGGTGAGTGATATAGTCGGCCGCTTTTACCTTGCCCGCACTGATCAGCTCAAGCGCTTCCCTGTTCTGTCTTCCGAGGCTTGAGGAGGCTCCGGTAATCATACATTCTTTATAATGAACAAGGTTTGCTTCTATATTGGAAATACAGTTATCTTTTGGCAGTCCGCCGAAGAAATTAATTCTTCCTCTTGGTGCCGTCATTTTTAATGCCAGCTCCTGCGCTTCATGAGAAGGTGCCGCTACAATTACAACATCCGCTCCGATTCCGTCCGTTTCTGCAAGTACCCGTTTTACCAGTTCCTCACCCTGCTCCAGTAAAACAAGATCCGGATTAAACTTTTCCTTCGCCTGGTTTAATCTTCCTGCCGTTCTTCCGCTTAATATAACTTTATTTGCCCCTCTGGCCTTTGCCAATTGTATATGCATCAGTCCGGCAGGCCCCGGACCCATGATAAGCACCGTGTCGCCGGCTCCTACGAAGGCTCTTTCCTGAGCATTGATACAACATGCCAGAAGCTCCGACATACTGGCTTCTTCGAATGACAGATTTTCGGGTATCTTGTTTACAAAGCCATTCTTCACTACATTTACCGGCGGTACAATATACTCGGCAAAGCCTCCCGAGCTTGCATATCCGACGCTCGGCTGCGGATCAATACAAACATTCCCCATGTCATTTTTACAATATTTACATTTACCGCATCCATGACCCGGTGCAACGCAAACCCTCTCACCAATCTGAAAGCCTTCTGTCCCGTCTCCGATTTCTACGACGGTCCCGGCTATCTCATGCCCGATAATTCTCGGGAATGTTGCCCGTGGATCTCCTTTGGTAAAGATTCTCAGATCAGATCCGCAAATAGCACAGGCCTCTACTTTAATCTTCAAACTTCCCGCCAAGACCTGCGGATCAGGTACTTCCATTACTCTTGCTTCTCTTATTTTCTCTACTACTGCTGCTTTCATACTTATCTGTCTCCTTATCCTTTCTTCTTTTGCCACAGCTTACAGCACACCGGGTACAGTTCCACATATTCCTTATAATATTTCTCATATTTTTCCTTTTGGTCCTTTTGAGGATAGAATATTTTCTCTGTCTTGGTGAATTTATCATTAATGATGTTGCGGTCTGTTATCACTTTGCTTCCTACTCCGGCTATAATTGCAGCCCCCAGACATCCGATTTCGCCGTTTTTCATCTTTACAACCTTTTTCCCGGTAATATTTGCTTTCACCTGTAAAATCAGATCTGACTTCGAGCCCCCGCCTATGCATCGCAGTTCATTGATAGCAATTCCGTTTTTCTCCATGTTCTCCAGATTGATTCGCTGTTCAAAGCACGTTGATTCAATAATCGCTTTGTAGATCTGATACCTGTCCGTATCCAGGGTCAGCCCATAAATTATCCCTTTCGCCTGAAAATCCATAGTTGGCGTTCCTGCCCCCGAAAAATAAGGAAGGACATATAATCCCGTCGGCTCTTTGCAATTCTCTTCTATATATCCCGCATATTTATCAAAGAAATCCTTGCTGAAATCATTTACTATTTTTTCTTTAAACCACTTTAATATGGATGCGCTGCAGGTCAGAAAGGTCATATATGCGTATAAGTCTCCGATCGGATAAGCATATACCGGAATGTTTGCCTTCATCATCTGTTCCGTGATTACCAGCTCTTTGCTTACACACACATTGCTTTCCGTAGTTCCCAGGGAATCCATAACCATTCCCGGTTCCAGTATTCCGGCACCTATCGTGCAGCAAACCTGATCATGTGCTCCTGCCACTATTTTTAATTCTTTACTGAAACCAAACCGTTCTCTGTATTCTTCCTTCATCGTACCGATAACGCTTCCCGGTTTTACCGGCTTTGACAGCATTTCCTTTTTAATGCCGCACACCTTTAATATGCGGTCGGACCATTTCTGCTCACGGAGATCAAACAGCATTGTTCTCGAAGCCATCGTATAATCAATTGCCGGGGAAGCCCCCAGAAGGTAAGATATATAATCACCAAAGCACATGATTTTCTTTGCTCTGTCGTATTCATTTTTACAGGCATTTCTCAGATAAAGAATTTTTGTTGCCGAAAACATCGTATGCATCGGCATTCCGGTCCGCTGCATGATTTCTTCTTTACTGAACTGTTCACTAAACCACTGATACTCTTTTTCGTTTCTGGAATCAAAGGTAACGATAGCATGTAATAAGGGCTTATCATTCTCATCAACAAGGATAATTGCTTCTCCCTGAGTCGATACGCTTAACGCGATCACATTTTCCATACTGCAGGCTTTACTGCAATGTTCGATGCAGTCTAAGACAGCCTCAAAAACCTCATTTGCATCCAGTTCCATTGCTCCTTTATATGGATATATTATTTCGTAGGCATGGTATGCACTTGCCATAACCTCCCCTTCCAGATTGAATACCGCAACCTTGCTGCCGGATGTCCCTACATCAATACCCATTAAGTATCTATCCATTGTTACCTCCATCATGCAACTTGTTTTATAGTAATTACTTATCTCCTAAATAGCGTATTTTAAGACATGTAAAGTATTTTTTTTACATTCAAAATATTGTTATAAAAATTATTTTCATATACGATAAGGCTATTGTAATATACTTTTATAAAAAATGCAACACCTTTAACAAATATTTTTTTATTTTTTATACACATTTTTCCCCAATAATATCTTTGTAATTCATACCTCTGTTTTAAATCAACAACATACAGCATAAAAAATGCGGCTCCCTTGTGGAAACCGCATTATAACTATCCCGATATTTACTTTTGAACCTTCTCTTCTTCCATTTCCAACGCCGTTTTATAGAATTTTTCCAATACCTGTATATCGGTTTTCATTGCAACACTCATATAAATACAATCCAAAACAGCAATCTGTGCAATATTTTCCGATGCCGGTTCATAGGAAAGATTATGTTCAATCGATAAATAGCTTTCATAATTGAAAGACGTATAGAGCAGATATTCTACCGCCTTCGCCAGGGGCGAGTCTGTTGCGCTGGTAATTCCCACCAATGCCGCGCCGTTCTTTCGCGCCCGTCTTGCGTTCTGAACAACCGACTTGGACCTTCCATAGTTGCTGATTGCTATTACCACATCCTGTTCATCACACATACTTGCCGCAACAATCTGTTCATGAGCATCATTATAGCAAAAGGTGTTGATACCCAGCCGGTAAAGCCTCGATCTTCCGCTTTCCGCAGTTACCCAGGATCGTCCGACTCCAAAGAATATAACATTCCGAGCCTTCATAATCAGGTCCGAAACCTTGTCTATCGTATCGTAATCTATAATTGACAAGGTATCCTCCAACATCTGCATATTGCTGCGAAATACTTTTTTACAGAGGATATCCGTCGGGTCCTTTTTGCTGATACCCCCATATTCTAATTTCGGATAAATAACATCCGCTTCTTCTTTGCTATCATATTCCGCAGTATTTAAGGAACCGACCATCTCCAGCTGAAAGGCCTTGAAGTTTTTAAACCCCATATGCTTTACATATCTTGATACCGTTGCATCACTGACACCGCTGCCGCTTGCCAATTCACTGATTCCCATATATGCTACCTTATCAAAATTCTTGATGATATAGTCCGATATGCTTTGCATCGCCGGATTCATACTCGCATACTTGGTATTAATATCTAATACAATTCTTGGTGTAACCATATGCTGCCCCCTCTTTACATAAAATTTTATATTTTCTCTTAAAAATTTTTTTTAATTTCATGTAACTTTATCAATACATTATTAATACTTGGATTAAACATATCCTTTAATATTTTATACTGTTCATATAATTCCGAATAGGTCTCATGGCTCTTTCTGTCAGGCTTATACACTTTCTCTTTGACACTGCTCATTTTTTCAGCCGCTTCAAAGATGGAATCGTATCCTCCCCTGCCGCTGCCTGCCGCCACCCCGGCATACATTGCCGCTCCCAGAGCCGCGGTCTGTTCCACCGCCGATATCTTGATTTCACGGTTTGTCACATCGGAATAGATCTGCATCAGCATACTGTTTTTATGTGCAATCCCGCCGCAGGCAAAGATTTCATCGATTCCGACACCTGCTTCTTCAAACATATCCATGATCAGTCTCGTCCCATACGCAGTTGCTTCAATGAATGCCCGGTAGATTTCTTCCGGTTTCGTATTTATATTAAGTCCAATCAGCACACCGGACAATTCACTATTAGTATAAGGCGTCTTATTGCCGTTCCACCAATCCAGAGCTATCAGTCCGCTCTGCCCTGCCGCCAGCTTTTGTGCTTTCTCCGTAAGATACTGATGGATATTCTGATTCTGATTTCTTGCTTCTTCATAATAATATTCCGGTACGCAGTTATTTACAAACCATTCGAATTGATCTCCGACCGCCGCCAGCCCGGATTCCAATGCATAATACCCCGGCATAATGCCGCCCTTAACTCCGCCCATAATCCCTGCTTTCGAATAGGGCCTTTCGCTTAATACGGTCTGAACACTGGAGGTGCCGATAATCAGCATCATCTGACCCGGCTTTGTAATGCCGCAGCCCGGAAGTCCCGCATGAGCGTCAATAATGCTGGTTCCAACGGCTGTTCCCGGCAGCAGCCCTAATTTTTCGGCCCATTCTTCATTCAGTGACCCGAAGCTTTCATCAATTTTAGAAATTGCCGTACTTAGCTTATCTTCTACTAAGTTCTCCAGCCTTTTTTCAAACAGTCCAAAGAATTCCTTTGCCGGATAACCCTGCCCCTCATCATACATTGCTTTATAGCCTGCCGTACTGATTGACCTTTTTTTCGCTCCGGTCATCAAAAAATTCAGCCAGTCAGGTGCTTCCAATATTTCATCCATTTCATTATATATTTCGGGATCTTCGTTTAATATCTGCCACACCTTGGGAAGCAGGATTTCGGATGAAATTCTTCCTCCAAGTCTGTCCAGTATGGCACTCCCCTGTTTTTTCAATATGCTGTTAATCCGGTCGGCTTCTTCCTGGGCGGCATGATGCTTCCATAGCTTTACATATGCATGCGGCCTGCCGATATATTTCTCTTTTGTACATAAGGGTGTCCCGTCCTTATAGATCGGGAGGATTGTACAAGCCGTAAAATCCATTGATATCCCGATAACATCTTCTTTATGCACGCCGGTCTCGGTCATGACGGAAGGAATCACAGTTTCCAGGACTTCAATATAATCGATAGGGTTTTGCAAGCACCAGTCTACTCCAAGTCTGGTTACACCGTCCGGAAGGCATTCATCCATTACCCCGTGAGTATATTCTTTTACCGCCGCAGCAAGAATTCTGCCATCCGAAACATCAACTAACACGGCTCTTCCGGATTTTGTGCCAAAATCCAATCCGATTGTATACTTTTTCATCTTCATCCCTGGTCACCTCTGAAAATAATTTACATGCAAATTATATAACGGAAATTTTCTTTCGTCAAGG
>JAEWSD010000034.1 GCA_023398615.1 Bacillota bacterium | reverse complement strand
AGAAGAATTGATTTTTCACCCCAAAATGCCCCGCTGTTCACACCGATCAACCAATATTGGGGTTCATCCATCTTCGCTTTATACATTACATGTGATGCCAGAACTTTATAGCAATTAACGATTGATTTTCCATCATATGATTTAATGGTAATTTTTCCAGTCGGTGCAATTATATTTTGGGATGCTGATGTATTGTTATCAGCAGTTCTCATCTCACCTAACATCAAATAGTCTAAGGATACATTAAGCTCTCTGGATAGCACAAGCAGTTTTTCTGTCTCCGGATATCCGCTTCCCTGTTCCCACTTAGAAATAGCTTGGCGGCTTACTCCGATACGTTCTGCCAGCTCCTCCTGTGAAAGCCGTTTTTCTTTTCTGATTGATTGTAAATTATCTGCAAAACTCATAATTTCCTACCTCTTTTCTTTATTATACTTAAAAATTATAATATGTTTCACATGAATTACCACCAATCTGTAGTTGCCAATCCGCAACTTGAATTTGCATCTATAAGATAGCTTCACACTTTATGCCGGGAATAAAATTCTTTTAAAGCATTTTTACGTGACTCGGGTAACATAGTCTTTTTCACTCCCTGTATTGCACCCTCTAAAGCCAGCAATCTGTGTATACAGGCCGACTTATCAATTTCCTGTATTTTCAGCCATGCCTGTTCTGCCCCAAGCTTACTAAGTTCTTCAAAGGAAAATATTTTCACCTGGTTTAATTGTTTTTCGATCTCTTTTCCAATGTTAGGCAAGTTTGATAGTTCATTTGATTTTTCATTATACATACTAATCGCCTCCTTTCAAATTAAGCAATCTTTACACTTATGGAGTATTTCACCCGCAGCATCAGGAACAAGATCAATGGAATACACAATTTCATTCAATTCTTTATATTTATACTCATCTATCTTTTTCAGACTGCTGCCATGTTCATTGGCCGTATGCTCAAATAATTTAAAGCTCGCCCTATTGTCACTATTTATAGTTAATTCTAATTTATTATAGCCTTTAAGCTTTGCCTCTTCAATAATACGGTTAACTAATAAAGTTGCTATCTTTTTGCCCCGGTAATCGGCATCTACTACAATCTGCCATATAAAATAACATTTTTTGTCTATTGACGGAAGTGCACATATAAAGCCAATGATCCTATTCTCATCCGATATCACATAATTACTTGAAGGAAAATACCCTTGCATTATCCAATAAACATAGTCATGATGAGGAAGGACATACGGTTTTCCTTTCGAGAGTAATTCCACTACCTCTTGAATACGTTCTCTTTTCAAGCTCATAATTTCCATTTACATCTTCTCCTAAGTACAATAAATTTTAAAACCTGTTTAAGTAGTTCTGTATAGAATCAGCCAGCTTTCCAATATGTACCCCGTCGACAAACGAATGATGCACCTGAACGGAAAACGGAAGCATCCATTTACCATCTCTTTCAAAAAACTTCCCCCAATCAAATAAAGGTGTGGCATTATCTTTTTTTCCGGAGTTTGTATGCGAGATATGCGTGTAAGATACCCACGGCATCGGTGAAAACTGAAATACATCATTACCTAAAGGCCCCGTAAAATATTCCTTTTGACTTTCTGCCGCTTGAGTGGCTACCGTAACATATTCTTTTAAGGTATCTTTCATTTCTACATTAACAACTTTAAAAAGCTCCGTGTCCCTGTTCATATACGTAAAAGCCGTATCGATTTTATCATAAAGTACAATCTGTCCGTCTACAAAACGATACCGAAACTCCTCAATACCGTTGGCACATTCGGAAACAACAAAGATCAGAGCCATCGTAAACGAATACTTCATGGTTCGTATTTTCTCTAAAAAATTGGTGATATCCAATTCAAAGGTTACACAATAGGATGGTTCTATGCTATTTCTAAATATCTGACAATGTAAAGCGCGTTTCCAATCGGTCATATCAATTATCTTATAGTGTCCAGCCATAATAATTCCCTCCTTGTCTAATTCTCCACCTTAATGGCAAGCAGTCTCTTTACATGTTCCAAATCATCACCGCCACGTACATCCATGAAAAAGCTGCGTCCCTCCATATACACTTTTGCAGATTGGATAGTGTTTATGACCCCCTTCGATAAGGGAGCCTGTCCGGCAGCCGTCACCGCCTTTTCTCCGAACACAAAAGAAACCTTGAAGTAACTTGCATTAGGGAACAAACAGAGGAGCGTCCTCTTACCTTTCTTATATAAGAGCGTCCAGCCGGAGGACTTGCCGTAAAACTTCCACTCGGTATGTATATTCGTATAAGTCTCCTGAATGTGGCTGCAGAGCTCTTGCCACAAGGATCGGCTTTCCTCCAGAACACTGTCCACCATGTCCCCGTCCGGACAAAGTGCCTTATCATCAAAAATACTTGTTGCCATGTTAATCGTCTCCTAAAATGGGGTTTGCAGAATCAATGCAGATGTACCTCCCCTTAAAATCTTTTTCGCGTTTGATGTTCCTCATCAAGCACTGCTTCTCTTGCCGGAATTCCTGTAAGTGTCTCTAATTCATTCTGTGCTTCAATTACTCTGCCTAACCATAATTTTTTATGATTATCAAAATTTCGACAGTCCTTTGGTATAAAAATAAGTTTTCCAAACACAAAACGATTCTCGGCTCCTTCAACTGCTTGTTCAATAAAAGCCGGTAAAACAGGAATACCCAGTAATCCAGCTAACCAGAATGCTCCTCGCTCAATATCCTCTGCACTGTCTTTATTTATATCATAAATTGTTCCTTGAGGAAATATCAAAAAATGCTTTGGCTTTTCACCTTCAGTAAACCACTTTACTGCAGCTTTTATAGCTGCCATTGATCCACCGGAACTTTTGCGGTCAACTGCAAAGACCTTTTCAAGCTCTAAAATGGGTATTAATTCTTTAGGTATGGAAACGCCGTTAAAGCAATTTTCTTTCGCGAAAACAAACAGCTCCGGATAAGAATCTTTAACTTGATACATAAGCTCATAATAATAACTCATTATTAGCGGAGCATCAGAATCCGTTAAATGATTAGCCGCAATTATATAAGAAGTGGTAGTAAAATCTTCCGGTACATTATATGCTCTGAAATTATATGCCTTCAAAAG
>JAEWSD010000245.1 GCA_023398615.1 Bacillota bacterium | reverse complement strand
CTCATCTTCAGTAGATTATGAATATCTTTTTCTATTATAATCCAAAATTCGATTAACTGGAAGCAAAACTTAAGGTTTTATGATAATGCATATTAGTAAAATAGTACCAGCGTTTATGAGTTTTGCGACAGCTCCATACAACGAAGAGAGTTTCGCTTGCGACAAACTTTCCTATACGATAAAAAATGCTGTTCCCGCAAAGGACAGCATTCCTGAGTAATCTATTCTATTAATTCCGTGCGTCTTGCTTCGAATGCTTTTCATAAGCGTTACCCCTACAGTTAACTCGGTCCAGGCAGCCTCACGGCACACAGGAGCTTTCGCTTAGTGCTGCTTCATTCCTGACCTGACACGGTTCACGAATTCCTGTTGCGTAAGACCCAGACGTCAACATCACTTATAGGGGGCAGCCCTACAAAAAGACACCCTAGGCAAGGCATCACCCCTGCTGTAGCGGATTGCAGGTACAGGGCACCGCTATCTCCCCGGCTGCACGGAAACTTTTTGACAAAAGAGTCGGTATGGATAAGTATACTTCGTATCCTCTTAAAAGTCAATCACCAATCTTTGGCCGAACTGTTACATTTAATCCGATTTTCCTTCTCGTACGAGTGCTTTCTCCCTTTTATTCCTTATTCTCAGTTCTTTAAAAAAATCCTGCAGTACGGCGGCACATTCTTCCTCCATAATTCCTGTGGTTACCTCCGCCTGATGGTTAAATTCCTCCATCTGCAATATATTTAAAATGGAGCCCGCGCAGCCGGCTTTCGGATTCATGGCTCCGATCACTACCTCTTTTATTCTTGCCTGTATGATAGCGCCGGAACACATCTGACAAGGTTCCAGGGTAACATACATCGTGCAGTCCTCCAGCCGCCAGTCACCTAATTTCCTGCTCGCTTTCTGTATGGCCGTAAGCTCCGCATGCGCCAGGGTGGTCTTTTTTGTATTGCGCTTATTATAGCCTCTGGCGATAATTCTGTTGTCATAAACGATAACACAGCCGATAGGGACCTCCCCGATCTTTGCCGCCTTTTTCGCTTCCTTTATTGCTTCCTTCATGTACCTGATATCCATATCCCATATACTCTCTTTCTTCCGCAGTGAAGTGCAGGCGTTACTATTCAGCCTATGATACCGCGAGGTGTTTTTTGTGAGTGCAGCGAAGCGAAAGTCACAGAAAACCCGAGACTTTTGTGTGCGAAAGGCTGAAAAGCAGCCTTTCTGTGCATCAATTGCTACTATGAAGCCGTAAGGCTGAATAGAAGTGCAGGCTATAAATGTACCGGAAATACTATGGACGAATTCTGCACCATCTGATATAGTTATCTTAACACGAAGTATATCGTCAGGCAAGTAAAAGCAGGCATCGGAGACACCGGCAGCGATGCCGCAGAAAGCAGGTATTATGCAGATTCATGGTTTTAACAAAACAACCCTATTAGATTATCCTGGTCATCTGGCCTCTACCATATTCCTTGGCGGCTGCAATTTTCGCTGCCCGTTTTGCCATAATGCATCCCTCGTACTCGCGCCCGCCGGCCAGCCGACTATACCGGAGGAAGAGATTTTTTCGACACTGAAGAAGCGAAAGGGAATCCTGGAAGGAGTCTGCATTACGGGCGGAGAACCTACGATCTATCCGGGATTGCCCGATTTTATCAGGAAGATCAAAGCATTGGGGTTACTGGTAAAGCTGGATACAAACGGCAGTAACCCGGCTGTTATTCAGGATTTAATCGCCGGTCAAAGTGTTGATTATATTGCTATGGATGTAAAGAATTCAAAGGAGAAATACCCTCTGTCTATCGGTGTGGATGCTTTCGATGTCTCAAAAATATCGGAAAGCATATCGATTCTTTTATCATCGAAAATCGATTACGAGTTCCGAACCACGGTCGTTAAGGAACACCACACAAAGGAAGATATCCTTTCCATCGGCAGATGGATTAAAGGGGCCAAGGCTTATTTCCTGCAAGCATATAAAGAATCCGATGATATTATATCCCCGGGGCTAAACAGTTATACAAAGGCCGAACTGAATGAATTCTGTGATGCCTTGCTGCCATATATTCATACTGTAGGTATTCGCGGCATAGATTAGTATACGACTTAATGTATTATAATGCAGGTGCGAAGCCGCACAGCTTCGCATAAGAATAAAAAGCAGGAGAATGAAGGTTGAAAGAAAATATAACAGGAGAAAGGAATGCCACATATGGATTCTTTCAACCTCTTTATTTGTGGCAATAACATATCTGCACGCAGATATGTTATGCAATGGGTGTAAACATGGATGAAATACAATATGATAACATGTTTGATAAAATCACGGAGCTGACGAAAAAAATGGTTGGTATCTCCTCGGTGAATGCATCGGAAGGAGAACGGAAAATCGGAGACTTTCTGTATGACTATCTGTGCCATATTCCATATTTTATAAAGCATCCGGATCAGGTCATGGCAGTGGAGCTTGCCAATGACCCGCTGGGCAGAAGGAATGTGTTTGCATTGCTGCTCGGAGAAAAAGACGATAGCAAGGATACGATCATGCTGCACGGGCATACCGATACCGTCGGAGTCGAAGATTTCGGAAGCCTTTCCGGATATGCGTTTGACTGTGACCGGTTAATGGAAGAGCTGAAAAAGATACAGGATACGCTCCCGGAAGAGGTGAGGGAAGATTTAAATTCCGGAGACTACCTGTTCGGACGCGGCACGTCCGATATGAAGGGCGGTGATGCCGTTCATATGGTTGTGCTTGAGGAGCTTTCAAAGTATCCGGAAAGGTTAAGCGGAAATATACAGCTCTCCTTAAATCCGGTGGAAGAAAGCCTCCATACCGGCATCATCGAAGGACTTGATACGATTCGGCTGCTGCGTGATAAATATGGCCTAAACTACCTGTTCGGCATTAATAACGACTTTATCTGCGGCATGTATCCGGGTGATGAGACGAGATACGTCTACACCGGAAGCGTGGGGAAGTTATTGCCGTGCTACTACGTCAGAGGCCGCGAGACACATGTCGGACAGGCCTTTGAAGGCTTTGATGCCTGCATGGTCGCCGCGGAGATTGTAAAAGCCGTGAATCTGAATTGCAGCTATTGCGACGGTTATATGGGAGAGTATCCGGCGCCTCCGAGCGTCTTGCGAATGCAGGACTTGAAGCCTTATTACAGTGTACAGACGCCGTTTTCAAGCTTTGTGTACTTTAACTATATGGTGCATAACAAAAATGTAAATGAGGTTCTTTCAGAAATGAAACAGGTAGCCGCAGGTGCACTTGCCGCAGTTTCCAAAGGAATCAATGACCGGTATCTGGATTATTGCAGGATTACCGGGATCACGCATCATCCTGTCGTACACAAGACACAGGTCTTGGAATACAGGGAGGTTTATGAGAAAGCAAAAGCCTTATTTCATGAAGATCTTGATGCCTATATCGACAAACTGACGGAAGCTTCCGTCAAAGCGGGCGAGGATAAGAGGAATACCGCCCTAAAAATTGTTGAGGCATTAAGCGACATTGCCAATATCAAGCTTCCGACCGTTGTGGTGTTCTTTGCGGCACCGCATTGCCCGCACAACACACTGAAATCGGAAGTGCCGGAAGAGAACGTGCTGATCGGGAAGCTTCAGGAAATTCTTGACGGCTTTGGAAAAGAGCATGGGGAAAGCTTTAAAATCATGCACTTCTTCCCCAGCCTTACCGACAGCAGTTACCTGAAAATAGACGACGACGCTCAGAGCATTCAGGCGCTGCGTGATAACTTTCCAAAACAGGAGGTCCTTTACCCGGTGCCCTATGAACGGATCCGAAGCCTGAATATCCCGGGGTTAAACTACGGCACCTTTGGAAAAGACGCCCATAAATGGACGGAGCGCGTGAAAATGAGTTATTCCTTTGATAAGCTTCCGAAACTGATACTCAAAACAATTGAGACTTACCTGATGCGGTGAAATACGGGGGCGTTGTAAAGGAATCGATACGAAGGATAGAAATTAAACAGAAAGTGAGACAAGAATATGAAATTAGCGGAAAGGTGTAAAAAAGTAATGCCGCCGATGGCGGACCGGGTAACGGAAGTAGGAGTAATAAGAGGAGAGGGCTGCTATCTGTATACGGAGGATGGCAGTAAGCTTTTAGATTTCGCAAGCGGCATTGCGGTATGCAACCTGGGACACAGTCATCCGGAGGTTGTGAATGCGGCGATTGAACAGATGAAAAAGCTGGTTCACGGCTGCCATAATGTGCTGTACTATGAGCCTTATGTGGAATTGGCGGAGAAGCTGGTAGAGCTGACCGGAGGAGATACCAAGGTGTATTTCTCCAACTCGGGGGCGGAAGCAAATGACGGAGCGGTAAAGCTTGCAAAATATGTAACCAAGAGGCCGGCGGTCATCGCCTTTAAGGGGGCTTTTCACGGACGTACCTTTGGTGCGGTTACCCTCACGGCATCCAATTCCGCATACCGGAAGAATATTGAGACCGGGCTTATGAGCAATGTATATCATCTGGAATACCCGTATCTGCTGCATACGCCGTATGCATATGACGGGAAACATACGCCGGAGCAGTACTTCACGCAGTTTGACGACTTATTCTGTAAGCTTGTGGCGCCGGAGCAGGTAGCAGCCATTATAATGGAGCCGGTGCAGGGGGAAGGAGGATATATCGTCCCGCCGGCGGACTGGATGAAATATGTCAGAGAGCTTTGTGATAAATATGGCATTTTACTTATGTATGACGAGGTACAGAGCGGCTTTGGGCGAACCGGTAAAATGTTTGCCCATGAGCATTTCGGTGTCAGGCCGGACATTATGACCCTGGCCAAAGGTATCGCAAACGGTATTCCGCTTAGCGCCATCGTTGCCAGAAAAGAGATTATGGATCAGTGGCCGGCAGGCGCGCATGGCGGAACCTTCGGAGGAAATCCGGTTGCCTGCGCTTCTGCAAATGCGACGATAAAGATTTTGGAGGGCGGTGCGATTGAAAACGGGGCCAAACGGGGCGAATATTTTATGGGCAGGTTGAAAGAGCTTCAGAAGAAATATCCCTGCATCGCGGAGGTCAGGGGCCTGGGGCTGATGATCGGCATGGAATTATTGAATGCGGACGGCTCTCCGGCGACAGAGCTGACGAAAACGATACAGAAAGAAGCCTTAGAGCAGAAGCTTTTGATTTTAACCTGCGGATGCTATAAAAATGTGATCCGTTTCATTGCGCCGTTAATCGTTACAGATAAGGAGATCGACACAGCCGTGAATATCGTGGATGCCATTTTGGCAGAACAATTTGCCTGAACGCCATTTTTTACAATAATTAAATGATAATAGATGATAAGATAGGTACAATTAATCAGGAAAACAATTAAGGAAACAAAATTATTAAGGAGGGCGTATATGACAAGGGAAGAAATTTATGAAGCTTCTAAAAAATATACCATATTCACATGGGTTGCCCAGGAAAACTTTAAACCGCTCGTCATCGAAAAGGTTGACGGCATATATATGTGGGACTATGACGGGAAAAGATATCTGGATCTTTGCTCACAGCTTGTAAATGTCAACATAGGCTTTAATAACAGGAATATTATCGCCGCAATTCAGGAACAGGCGGCAGCCATACCTTATATTGCACCGAAGCATACCTATGACAAAAGAGCGGAGCTGGGGAAAATCCTTATCGAGGAATTGGCTCCGAAGAATATGTCGAAGGTACTTTTTACCCTGGGCGGTGCGGATGCCAATGAATACGCAATCCGCCTGGCAAAAGCGTTTACCGGAAAGGATAAAATCTTTTCCAAATACGAATCCTATCATGGTTCGACCTACGGTGCCGCGAACCTGACCGGTGAGGCGGAAAGATCGTCGCCCTTCCCGACGATTCCGGGATTTATTAAATTTGCCGCTCCCCATTTATATACGTATGACATCAGGTTTGACACCGAAGAAGAGGCGGCAGAACACTTTTTAAACAGGCTGGAATACCAGATCAGGATGGAAGGTGCGGACAGCATTGCGGCACTCTTTATTGAATCCGTAACCGGAAGCAACGGAGCCTATCTCTATCCGAAGGGATACCTGAAAGGAGTAAGAGAGCTTTGCACCAAATACGGAATCCTGATGGTTTGTGATGAAGTCATGGCGGGCTTCTTAAGATGCGGCGAATGGTTCGCGTGCCAGGCGGAAGGCATCGAGCCGGATATTATTACCTTTGCAAAGGGTGTTACCAGCGGTTACGCACCGCTTGGCGGTGTTATGGTAAGCAAAGAAATATCCGATTTCTTTGATACCCATTCCCTTCCGAGCGGCCTGACCTATAATTCCCATTCGCTCGGTATTGCCGCGGCGATTGCCTGCATCAGGGAATACCAGAGACTTGATATCAAAGACAGGGTTCGAACCCTGGCACCAAAGTTCAAAGCCGGTATGGAAAAGCTAAAAGAAAGTCATCCGGCAGTCGGAGATGTCAGGTGCATCGGATTATTCGGAGCAATTGAATTTGTCACGGACGCGGAGGCACATACGCCGATGTTAAAGACAAAAGGCGGAATGGCTTTCCTGCCGCAGCTGGTACAGAATCTGTACCAATATGGATTCGCGACTTTTGGACATGGTGCAACAATCATGGTAGCACCGCCGCTTATTATCACTGAGGAAGAACTGGAAGCAATGTTTGAAGAGCTTGATAAAGCACTTATTTTTGCGGATGAACAGCGATAGGATACAAACCAATAAAATCAATATACGGGCAAAGGCGTTTATTTTACGGGGTTAAAATGAACGCCTTGCTTTATATATAGGAATAGTAACGGATTTTACCTAAATAAGGAGGCAAAATGTATGAGAAGATTAAAGAAATACGCCGCATTATTATTGAGCATGTCGCTGCTTGTGTCGCTGGTCGGATGTGCTCCGGCTGCCCCAAAAAGCAGTACGGAAAGTGTTGATGCGACGTCAGGCAAAGACAGCACGTCAGGCGAGGATACCACAGCAGGCAGTGACACCGCGGAAAGTACCGGTGCTTACAAGGATGTTTTAAATGTAGCTTACAACGCACAGCCCGCTACCTTTGACCCGCACGTTACCGGTGCAACCGCAACCAGAGAGGTTGACAGAATGGTATACGAAGGCCTGTTTGAAGAGGATAAGGACGGGAATCCGCAGCCTCAGTTATGCGAAAGCTATGAGGCCAACGAGGATAATACGGAGTGGACCTTCAAATTGCGTCAAGGTGTAAAGTTTCAAAACGGGGAGGAAATGAAGGCCAAGGATGTTGTGACTTCCCTAAACAGATGGTTGGATAAGAATTCCATAGCCAGAAAATCGATTCCTACCGAATATTTTGAAGAAGTAGATGACTATACCGTAAAAATTTCTCTAAATGAGCCCTGCTTACTGCTGCCTTATGTATTAGCTAATTACGCACAGTTTTCGGCGATTATGCCCGCGTCCGTCATCGAGGCGGCCGGTGATGAAAATTTAACTGCGGAACAGATTATCGGAACCGGTCCTTATAAATTCGCCGAATGGTCTGTTGATAACTATGTAAAATTAGAGCTGTATGACGGATATCAGCCGAATACTACGGAAAGCAGCGGCGCATGGGGTGACAGAACCTCCACGATTCCAACCATTTTTATCTACTTCGTTGTGGATACCACGACTCGTCTGAACGGTTTGGAAACAGGGGAATATGATATCGTAACAAGCCTGGCATATACCGATATAGACAGGATAAAAGCCATGAGCGACGTTACCATGTTAAAAGAGAACTGGAACAGTATCACAATTACAATGAATAAATCCTCCGACTCCGTATTGAATGACCCGAGGTGGAGACAGATTATCAGCTATGCGATGAATGCGGACGACATAATTAACGGCTCTTTCCCAACTACCGGGGATGACACCATATCCTATCCGGATGCATGCTACTTCTCGAAAGAATCCCAGTGGTATACGGATGTTTCCAACCTGCAATATCAGGATATTGATAAAGCAAAGGCACTTTTGGATGAGATCGGATATGACGGCACGCCGCTTGTGATGATGACGACAGAAGCTTATCCGGAGCTTTATAACGCAACACTTATTCTGCAGCAGGAGCTGGAAGCAATCGGTGTCAAGGTACAGCTGGATGTTTACGACTGGGGTACCATGCTGACTAAAATCTCCGATACGACGGCTTTTGACCTGTATCCGATGAACTACCCGGCATCCTCTAATCCGGTATCCGTAAACTACATTATGAAGACGACCGCATCCGGATTCACAAACGACCCTACGTTAACCTCCTATGTCGGCCAGTTTCAGGCATGCCCGACCAAAGAAGAGGCAATCAAATTCTGGAACGAAACGATCATGCCATATTGTGCGGAGCAGGTATTCATACTCCACTTAGGCACCTACGACTTATTGAGCGGTGTATCGAATAAGGTGGAGGGATACGAAAATTACTACGGCATGAAGCTCTGGGGGCTTAAAGTAGCAGAGTAAAATTTAACCGGATAATTCGAGTATATA
>JAEWSD010000203.1 GCA_023398615.1 Bacillota bacterium | reverse complement strand
TCATGTACCAGGAAATCCGCGGAAGGTGATGCGTCAAAGTATTCCTCATATGTAAAGCCAACCTGTCTGAAGATGTTAAAGGTTTTCTTTGCCAAATCCAGATGCCATTCCGCAGTCGGTGTCCTATGGCCTTCCAGCTTCGAGCCGGGGTTTGGATTCCACGCGTTTGTAAGACTTAAGATTCCCTTCTTTGCAAAATATTCGACACCCTCCAGGATTTTTTCTTTAGGCTCTATTCCTGATACAAAGCCGGTTCTTACTTTACCCTTTCCAAAAATCTTTACGGCATATTCCAGTGCGTCCACCCAATGCTGCCAGCCTCCGCACTCGGATTCCTTTCCCGGACATATGGTCTTAAATATGTTCTTATCCCATATCTCAATTTGTAATGCAATTGTCCGGTAACCGGCTTCCTTATATTTATCGATAACGGATAAATCCTCCGGTGCTCCGATCACTGCGGTTCCGTTAAAATCTTTTAAGCCCGTCTCCTCCTGGATCGCCTCCGCCACATCGATGTAGTAGTCCACCTCTCTCCTTTCCGGAATGAAGCCTCCCGTAATGTTTACATGCTTTCCGTTATCGTACTTGAAGGCTGCCGCTACCGTTTCACCGATCTGTTTCGGGTTTTTCCATTTTATATTTTCCACGTTTGCATAGGTATCTTTCGTTGCGTTTGCATTGCAGAATAAGCAATCCAGTCCTTTGTCCTTTAAGGCACATTCGTTGCTGTAAGCCACCCCAACCGTGCCGGTCGGATTAAACGCAGCCACATGGGACATTTCCGTTCCGTCCGTGGTATTTAACTGATAGTAGCGGGGCCTTTCGAAGAATTGTACAGGGAATAACTCCCTTCCCCTGTCCAGCAGATAGAATTCATTGTCATGATATTCAATTGAAATTTCCGATCTCGGATTCCAGTTAAAGGGATAGTTTAAGCCATTCGGAGAGGAAAAGCTGCAGGGCAGAAGAACACCCACATGCTTTACATGGTCCATCTCAAACAGACCGTGAATCTGTTCCTGGTATTTTGTACCCAATTCCAGGTTTTTGAAAATGGAAGGGTCTGTGTTAATGCCCTCCACAATTACTCTTGACTTTAATGACAGCTCTTCATACAACATATCCTTTAATATACTCATTTTTCTTCGCAATCCTTTCTCATATTTATTTTCTTTCAACCTTCCGAAGAAGCCAGGATGAGCACCCTCTGCGCTCTTTTCGAGGTTCTTCCGTTATTCCCCAAGCTCCTTATAAGCCGCTTCATAAAAGCTGCTGTTTATCCAACCTTCAAAATCAAATCCGTCCGTAACCAGCTGATTATCCAAAAGAAATTGAAGGGTATCCTTACCGGAGGCAACGTTTGCATCCGTCTTACGGATATCATAGTAGTTATCATGCTTTGGATAGAGGTATTCATATGAGCTTTCCGTATTGCCGGTGCCAACCCACTGTTCCGATAGAACGGAGCCGTTTTCGATTGCCTCCTTCTGGGCTCTCACCAGGGCTCTCAGCAAGGCTTTTATGATATCAGGGTTTTCCTCGATGTAGCCGGTCCTGGCAATACCGTAGCCTCCGCAGTTCCATTCGGGATGTTCCCTGTAGTCAACAAGCACGTCTCCGTATCCGTTTTCGATTATATTTGTCAGGGTACTTCCTCCGACCACGACTCCGTCTACATTTCCCGTAATGAACGCTTCTGCCGAACCCTGCGCGTTCATATTGACAAACTCAATATCCTTTTCCGACAAACCACTGTCTTTCAGGATATCGATCAAAACCTTATGCATATAGGCACCCTTCTGGGTCGCTATCTTCCTGCCTTTCAGGTCGTTTACGGAGGTAATTCCCGAGTCCTTTTGAACTGCAAGTGACGCTCCGTTATTTAATCCGCTGAAGCTGATAATCTGTGTTTCAATACCGGACGCCCTGCCGATGATGGCCGGGACATCTCCCAGAAATCCCACATCCAGGTTATTGCTTGCCAGAGCCTCGTTAATGGCGGGCCCCGCACCTGTCATCGCAACGAATTCGGCTTCAACGCCGATTGCATCCAGTTCCTCTTTGATAAACCCTTTGTCTCTGGCAACTCCCAAAGTATCCGATATCAGGCCGGTACCCGTCACATCGACGAAACCGATTACTATTTTATCGGCGGTATGTCCGGCCGGAAGTGCTGCCGAATCCTCTCTGCTTTCTACATCCTGTGATTCCGTTGTTGTTCCTTCCACTGCCTTTGAGCCGGGCGCTTCCGCCGCCCGCGTATTGCCGCCTGCTTTCTCCCTGCCGCATGCAGTAACGGTTCCTGCCATTAAGAGCAGTAAACCGGTTAACTTTAATAATTTCCATAACTTTTTCATTTCCGTGAATTCCTTCCATTATTTTATCTTTTATATACGATGATATCATTCAGAACACCAAATCAAACATTAGTCAAATTTCCGGTTATCTGCAATTCCGTAACGATTCAGCACTAATTTCCCGAACAGCCGTATCAGCCGGTCGGACAGATACCCCATCAGTCCAAGGGTCAGCAAGCCGACAAAGATCCAGTCAGTCCGAAAATACAGCCGCGACGTATAAATCATAAACCCGATACCCTCCTTGGCCGCCAGCATCTCTGCCGCAACAATAGAGGTAAACGCTCCGCCGAGTGCCAGGCGGATTCCGGTGAAGATGTAGGGGATTGCCGAAGGAATCAACACGGAATAGATAATCTGCAATTCCGAAGCCCCCAGGGATCTTGCCGCCTGCAGCCTGGTATTATCAACACTGAGTACGCCTGATATGGTGTTAATCAGTAATACGAATACCGTTGCATACATGATTAGTATGACCTTGGATTTTTCTCCGGCGCCAAACCACATCAGAAACAAGGTCAGGAAGCCGATTGCCGGAATAAACCGCAGAAAATCAATAAACGGCTCAAATATCCGGCGCAGTATTCCGATGCGGCCGATAAACAGTCCGAGAGGTATCGAAATCAGCATTCCAAGTGCCCAGCCCGACAATACTCTTTGTAAACTTATGAGGATATATTTTATTAAAGTGCCGTCCAGCAAGATGTCCTTTGCCCCTAAAACCGTTTCCAACGGGCTGGGAAGGAAATCCACCGTATAGCTTAAGGAAGCTATTTCCCATAACCCCAAAAAAAGTATCCAGGTAAGGATTCCTTTATTTGCTAAAAACCATACACCTCTCCGTATGCTGTCTCCTATGCGGTATAAAATCTGATTACCCTTTTTTTCCGTTTTCTCCTGATTTTCAATGATTTCCTTTTTGGCCTTTACTGTTTCCAATACAGTATCCATATGAAACTTCCCCTTTCTGCCGTTTCCTTGCATGCTATCAGACCCGATTATATATTTGCGCCAAAGTCGAAATGAGCCTGCACCTGTTTGAACAGCTCCGTGAATTCAGGTGAGGTCACTGTTCTCGGATAAGGTAAATCCACCTCATAAATTTTATAAATATATGCCTCCGGCGCCGTCGACATAATGCTGATTCTTTGCCCCAGCAATATCGCTTCCGTAATATCATGTGTCACAAAAATAATCGTTTTCTTCGTCTGCTGCCAGATCTTAACCAGTTCATTCTGCATAATCCTTCTTGTATGCGCGTCCAAGGCACCAAAGGGTTCATCCATAATTAATATTTCCGAATCATTTGCAAGGCTTCTGGCTATCTGTACCCTTTGCTTCATTCCGCCGGATAATTCCTTTGGGAATTTGCTCTCATGATTTTCCAGGCCCACGAATTTAATATACTCGGAAGATATCAGCCTTCGGCGCCTGGAGTTCATGCCCTTTCTCTTAAGACCGTATTCAACATTTTCCCTCACCGTCAGCCACGGAAACAGTGCGGAATCCGCATTTTGAAACACTACGCCTCTGTCCCGCCCCGGCTTCGTAATTGCTCTGCCGTCTATCGTTATATCGCCCTCCGATTTCGGAATAAATCCGGCAATCATATTAAGCAACGTCGATTTCCCGCATCCGCTCGGACCTAAAAGGATATGGAACTCTCCTTTCCTGATTTCAACATTTACATCCTTGATTACATAAGGGATGCTTTTACTGACAGTAAGACTATCCGTATACTTTTTTGATACATGTTCGATATAGATTCCTTCTTCTTTACTCACATTTTCACCTCTGTTTTCATGCAACGGATCAGTCCTTATAGGTAACGGCATCCGGAAAAACGGCTTTTAACGGGTTCAGATAGATATAGTCCTTTACATCAAAGTCATACCGGAGCAATTTATTTTCAATGGACCATTTTGTAACACTGTCCAGCTGGTCCGCTTCCTCCTGCGTAAATTCTATTGCGAACTCCGTATCTCCCAATACTTTTGCAATATTCTCCACCGGAATGCTGAAATTATCCTTTATGATTTCGGCTGCTTCCTCCTGATCCGCGTTGATAGCCTCCACAGCCTCATTTAAAGCCTCAAGCAGGCGCCCGATTCCCTCTTCATTCTTTTCAAGGTAGCTCTTCTTCAGCATAATGAAGCCTTTGGGCACAAATCCGATCAGGTTATAATCGCCAAGACTCCTGCCGCCCAATTCTTCTACCTGGCCACTGACATCTGCGCCTGCCCATATAGCATCCGCCTCACCTGATTTCACAAGGGCCAGACCCTCCGCAGTACTGCTGATATAAAGGGGATTCACGGAATCCGGCTCGATACCGTATTGCTCATAAAGCCGGGCCCAGACATATTCGTTGACCGTACCCTTTTGAACCACCACGGATTTCCCCGCCAAATCCTCCGGTTTACTAATGCTGTCATCCAGGGCATACAGATTGGACCCTGACATTTTATTTCCGGCAAGAAAGGAGATTAATTGCAGTTCACTTTCGCCTCCCAGTCGGCTTACCGCCGCGAAGTCCATTGCTTCCCCCAAATCGGCCTGATCCAGCTGCACCGCATTAATCGTATCGATTCCATAGGCATATACCTGGAACTCCGCCTCTATGTTGTACTTTTTTAATATGCCTTTATTTTGTGCGACCCAGAACGGATACGCAAAGGTTCCGGAATCCACGGCAATCTTTATTTTAAAAGGCTCCGTACCGGAGTCCGAATCGGCTGCGGAGGAATTCCCGCTGTCCGTGTCTTCCCGGACAGCTACATTTTTCCCGTCGGTATCGGATTCCGTATTCCTGCCGCACCCGGCAAGAATACCTGCCACCAATGCGATAATTAATAAAACCGCCAAACTTCTTCTTTTCCTATTCTTCATATTAACTCCCATCTGTGCGCTCTGGCGCACGTACAAATCAGGATGTTGAAAAATGTCTTTATTTTTCAACCCAACCTCTTTCCTAACCTATTTTCTCTCATAAATCATTAGACACGAATGGAGTTTCGTAATTGTCCGCAATGATTCGGGTGTCAAAAGGCCATTCAAAGCATATTTTATGAATACAGTGTATATATATTCAATTTTGCGTCGACCGGCTGAGAGTACTGTTTATATTTTGTCAAGACTCTGATCAAAAATCGAGCCGGTCGGCTTGATTTTTGAGCCGACAGAGGCTTGTAAAAAATATAGTGCTCGAGGGTAAGGCAGCTAAATTGAATATATATACGCTGATATTCATTCAAACACTAAATTGGCCTTTAACACCCTAATCTAATAACTATTTTAAGGGTTTCTCGTCATAGACAATTTCAAGATCGGGCCGGTAGCCTTTCTCCATCTTATGTTTGGCCTTCCGGTTAGACACACTGTCAAAAATTATGGAAAAATCATAATCATCCGGATAAAGTTCCTCCGAGGCAACCTTTAGCTTAAGCCTTTTATGGTTAATCAGCTGCTTTTCTTTTTGAATCTGGACTCCCACCTCACCTTTTTCATTTGCCTTTCGGTAAACAATGCCGAGCTTTTTCTGGGGATAGACCATGACGCTGTCCCCCACGTTAAACCGCATGCTGCGGCTGTCGGTCTTCTTTTCGGGTGCTTCCCTTACTATGGGGGGGACTGCGGTTTGGCTGCTCCCTGTTTTGGGCGCCTCCTTATTAAGGCTTTCTAAAAAGCTGCTGTCCGTGAACTGGCAGGAACTCCTGGTGCCTTTGCCGTATGCCTCTTGGTATGCCCGTTCCAGCATCCTGTCTGGAAGCCCAAGCCTTTTAGCAATATAAAGGGCACAGCTTTCTCCGGCTTCTCCGATCTCCAATTGGAAGAGCGGTTTTAAGCTTTCTTTATCAAATGCCATTCTTGCATTGACCAAACCCTTTGTTTCCTTCGCATACTCCTTGATTTCCGGGTAATGTGTCGTGGCAAGGAACAGGCATCCTTTGCCGTGCAGCTCCTCTAATATGGCTACCGCGATTCCCATACCTTCCGCAG
>JAEWSD010000175.1 GCA_023398615.1 Bacillota bacterium | reverse complement strand
ATTTTTCGGCTGCTTTGTCCGATACCTTTTCATTTATCTCTTAACTTTTATTAAATTTCTTATAAATTGACGGCTTCTATTCCTAAATCAAATAGTATCTGTAACAAACCATATCGATTACGGATTTCCTTCGCATAGCGAATACTGTCGGCAAACATTTTATGATCAATTCCTACCTGTTCCGGTGCCGTAGGAGCATTCATGCTTTGTAATATTTCACTCAATGTTTTGGCAGAAGGTAACTCAAGTTCTACGAAGGAAAGAACCTTCTTCCAGTTTTGCTCGAGTGCCCTGATACGCGGAACCACCTTCCCGGCAGAATTTTTTCCGGTGTTTTTCTCGAGGCGTATAACATCCTCCGCTACAGGTCCATAGACAAGTCGAATCTGTTCTTCCCAGTCATCCTGATTGAATTGCTCTGCCTTTCTTACTGCTTCGTCAAAATCTATTTTAGCGTAGCTTAACATTTGATAAAGCTGTATTGCAGCTATCGTTCCAATTCCCACCTTAGTTCCGTGGAGGACCGGCGTCCTGTTTTGAAATAGAAACATCATTTCCCAGTAATGTGAAAGATGGTGTTCACTTCCTGAAGCCGGCCTTGAATTTCCGGCATAGCTCATAGCGATACCGGACAAAACCAAACCTTCCATAATAGATTGTATGGCGCTAGAATCCCGGTCCCCTGCTTCCTCAGCACCTGCCATCACGGCACTTATTGCGCTTCTCATCATGCTATCTAGGTAATCGCAATGGTATTCATTTTGAATAAGATGGGCCATTTTCCAGTCAAGCAGACAGACATATTTACCAAGAATGTCACCAATACCGGCTGAAATCATATTCATTGGTGCTTCTCTTAAAATATTGATATCTGCTATAATTGCTTTAGGCACATGAGTTTCGTAAGTTGTCTTTAAACGGTTTGTGATCATAGCGGATACATTAGAGGCAAAACCATCCATGGATGGAGCCGTTGCCACAATGAAGTAATCTATAGCTAATTTATAGCTGATAAACTTTCCGATGTCATTTAATGTACCTGAACCAACTGAAATTATTAAATCTGTTTCCCTGTCTATTACCATCATGACTTTACCCAATGCAATTTCATCCGGAATCAGTTCTTTATCCTCATAGATGATTCTAGTTGTATTAATGCCGGCTTCCTCCAACAGGAAATATACCCTTTCTCCGGCCGCCTTAAAGGTATTCGTATCAGCTATCAGGCATATATTATGATACCCGTATTTCCCGATTAGCCGGGGAATATTATGCAATGCCCCCGCAGATATATCAATCTCCTTTAAGTCTGTGGTGTGTATTCTTCCGCAAGAGCATTTTATGCTCTTATTTAAATAGTCTTGTAACTGTAATTGGTCTGTTTTCAACATGCAGCTATCATCCTTTCTGGCTCATTTTTAGTTATCGTTAATAAAGTTATACCCCTGCCTTCCTTTATATGAATTTAATGTTTTTGCCTGTTCGAATTCTGTATACGATACTTAGCAGGGGTTACAGCATACTTATCAACGAATATTTTATAAAAATACCCTTTGTTGTGGTATCCAATCAGATCCGATATCTCTTCAATGCTCCTGCTTGTAGTCATTAGCAGCTTTTCCGCCTGTTTTAACCTGACGTTTTGTACATACTCCAAATAGGTCATACCCGTTTTATCTTTCAATATTCTATTGTAGTAGTCCTCATTAAAATGAAACTTTTCAACCAAATCCTTAATTGTAATATTGGCATATCTTTCATTAATAAATTTAGTAATCTCCTCGAAAATTATCCAGTTCATCTTTTTGCGTTGTTCATTAGAAAGATGAAATTCATACTCGGCACAGATAAGATACAGGATTCGAATAATCATACCCTTACAGATATATTTTGAAGCCTCGTCATTCTTCTCCAGCTCGGACAGTAAAGTACCCAGCATAATTTCAATGTGGTTGTCTTCCGTATTCTTTGGTTTGAAATGCAGATACTGCTGAATATCCTTTTGTTTCATTAATGCGGTATGAAAAAAATTAAGCAGGCGTTCTTCCCCGATTTTCTCTACCATCACTTCATCAAAGATATCATTGGCTAGTCCCATAAAAATAATAATACTGCTTTCACTGAACAGGTAATCCTGATGAAGACAATTCTTATCGATCAGGCAGAGCTCACCCTTTGAAAACTTAATATCCTGTCCCATGATTCTTTGGCGGAATACTCCTTCAACTACATATGCAAGTTCAATATAATCGTGGGTATGTAACTGCGTCCTGTCACCTGAAACAAATATGCTGGAGTAGGCAGAAGATACGTCTGAAGGCCTGATTACAGCATACAATTTCCCCTCTTTGTCTATATTCCAGCAAATTATAAAGATGCCATTCGTGTCCGATACAGGAAAGCTCTTCACTTCTGCTTGATCCAAAGAATATTCCGGACACATAATCCGATGGCCGATTTTTTCATCACCCCATATCATACTGGGATTACACTTGGTTATGTTTTTACAATAATCTGTAAGGCTCATTCTATATCTCCTTATGTAAGCAGCCGGATAATATGCAATGATTACAATGTTCCAGGATAACTCTCTTTTATTTCATTTTATCAAATAACAGGTTTTAATTCAATACACACCGATATAGCGGTTGAAGGCCCCGGTATCGAATTCGTACAAAATTATCCAGGTATCAAAAATATTTTTTAGATTAAGGGTTAATAGGGGTTCTTTATTGATAGCTCCTGTGGTATAATTACAGATAATATAGGATAAAGAAATTGCATAAGGAGGAAAGTATCATGACTATAGGAAAAAGTGTTACCCGTGTCGATGCATTTGACAAAGCGGCAGGCAGAACCAGATATACTGCAGACCTTTGTGAAAAGAACGCATTAGTCACAAGAATTCTTCATTCTACAATAGCAAACGGTATTGTTAAATCTATTGATATCTCAGAAGCTGAAAAAATACCGGGTGTCATAAAGATAGTTACCTGCTTTGACGTACCGAAGAATTACTTTCCGACGGCAGGACATCCCTGGTCAACCGACCCCGGACATCAGGATGTTTCAGACCGTCTGCTTCTGACAGACCGGGTACGTTTCTATGGTGATGATGTCGCGGTTGTCGTTGCGGAAGACGAGGTTGCGGCCGGCCAGGCTATGCGCGCCATCAAGGTGGAGTACGAGGAACTGCCGTTTGTCCTGGATGTACAGGAAGCCATGAATGAGGATGCACCTCAGCTGCATGAACAATATCCGAATAATATCCTTGGACATTCAAGTATAAGGAACGGAAATTATGAGGAGGCTATTAAGGAACCCGGACTCCTCAAATTCGATAACTGGTATGAAACTCCTACCGTTCAGCACTGCCATATCGAGAACCATGTCTGTTATGCCAGTATGGAAGGCGGCAGGATCACCGTGGTATCCTCCACTCAGATTCCGCATATCGTCAGGCGTATCGTAGGGCAGGCTTTGGGAATGCCCTGGGGCAAGGTCCGCCTGATAAAACCTTATATCGGCGGCGGCTTCGGCAATAAACAGGACGCTCTGTATGAACCTTTGTGTGCCTATCTCTCCACACAGGTAGGGGGCCGTCTCGTTAAGCTTGATGTTTCCAGAGAAGAGACCTTCGTAAGCAACCGTGTCCGGCATGCCATCCGAAGCCATGTTATCAGCTGGGTACGTCCTGATGGGACCTTTGCGGCAAGAAAACTGGAATGTTTCTCTAACCAGGGCGCATACGCTTCACACGGGCACGGAATTGCCGCAAAAGGAATGGGTGCATTCCCGCAGCTATATCCCTGCGAGAACGTAGAATGCGATGCATACACCGTATTCACCAACAGGCCGGTGGCCGGGGCAATGAGAGGGTACGGAATCCCGCAGGCAATGTTCCCGGTAGAAAGTCAGATTGATGACATCGCTCTGGCCTTGGGCATGACACCTCTGGAATTCCGCCGTAACACTTTAATGCCCGTCGGATATGTAGATAATTTTTCAAAGAACGAGAACTATTATGACAGCTTTAACCAATGTATTGAAAAGGGAAAGAAATACATCGATTACGACCGCAAGCTGGAAGAATACAGGAATCAGACAGGCCCCGTACGCAAAGGGGTCGGCTGTGCGGTTTTCTGGTATAATACCGCAGTGTGGCCGATCAGCCTGGAATGCTCCTCCTGCCGTATGGTGTTAAACCAGGACGGTTCCATTCAGGTGCAGCTTGGCGAAACCGAAATCGGCCAGGGTGCGGATACCGCATTTGCCCAGATGGCCGCAGATTCGTTAGGAATACCCTACGAATCGGTACATGTTATGTCCTGCCAGGACACGGACATTACCCCGTTCGGAACAGGAGCATATGCCTCAAGGCAAACCTATGCGGCAGGCTTTGCCATTAAGCAGACCGCTCTGCTCTTAAAAGAACGCATCTTGAAATACGCCTACGAATTGACACGTATGCCATCCTTTAACCTGGATATACGGGAAGGCAACATTATACGCACGACCGACGACCGTGTCCTGATGACGCTCGGAGAACTGGCCACGGAAGCGCTGTACAGCTTAACCCACAGTGAGCACCTGACCTCGGAAAGCACCTACCAGTTAAAATCGAATGCCTATTCCTTCGGCTGCTGTTTCGCCGAGGTTGAAGTGGATATTCCTTTATGCAAGGTTAAGCTTCTTGACATCATTAATGTACATGATTGCGGCAAACTGATCAATCCCGCACTTGCAAAGGCCCAGGTTCACGGCGGAATGAGCATGGGTATAGGCTATGCTTTATCCGAGCAATTGCTCTTTGATGAAAAAACAGGTAAAACCTTAAATGATAACCTGCTGGACTATAAACTTTCCACATTTATGGATCATCCTCATCTGGAAGCCCAATTCGTTGAAAATTACGAACCGACCAGTGCATTCGGCACAAAGGCGTTAGGTGAACCGCCCGCATGTCCCGTTGCTCCGGCTATCCGGAATGCAATATTGAATGCAACCGGTGTGTCCATGTATCAAATCCCCATGACACCCCATGTTCTTTTCGAACGTTTCAAAGAGGAAGGGCTTATTTAAGAAAGGAGGAGTGCATATGTATGATATTAAGGCTTTATATGAAGCAAACAGCGTAAAGGAAGCGGTAGAACTCCGCCTGGCACATCCGGAAGCACAAATCGTCGCGGGAGGAAGTGATGTTCTGGTTCAGATACGCGAAGGGAAACGTGCCGGCAAGGAACTAATAAGTATCTATATGATTGATGAAATGCGCGGTATCCGGATTGATGAAAACGGTGCGATACGCATCGGTTCCCTTACAAGCTTTTCCCATATTACAAAAGACCCGGTTATCCAAAAATATATTAATGTCCTGGGAGAAGCAGTCGATATGGTCGGCGGACCCCAGATCAGGAATATCGGCACCATCGGCGGAAATACCTGTAACGGTGTTACCTCGGCCGATTCCGCCTCCACACTCCATGCATGGGATGCCGTTATTGAACTGACAGGGACAGACGGTATCCGGCGGCTTCCCATCCATGATTTCTATATTAAGGCAGGTACCGTCGATATCCGGGAAGGTGAGATCCAGACAGCTATCCTTATCCCTAAGGAAAGCTATAAAGGTTATTGTGGTCATTATATCAAATATGCCATGAGAAACGCGATGGATATCGCAACAACCGGCTGCTCGGTAAACGTAAAGCTCTCCGGGGATAAAAAAACAATTGACGACATACGTATCGCATACGGCGTTGCCGGGCCGGTTCCCATGCGTGCCCCGCAGGCCGAAGCCACGGCCAAAGGGCAGCAGGTATCCTCACAGCTTATTAAGGATTTCAGCAATGCGGTGCTTGAAGACATTAACCCCAGGGACAGCTGGCGCGCATCGAAAGCATTCCGCCGCCACATAGCCGTTGAGCTGGCGGCCCGCTGCTTAACAGAAGCAATTAAGCTTTCAGGAGGTGTCGTATAATGCCAATACAGTTTAAATTAGTGAAATGCACCATTAACGGGAAATATACGGAAACAATGGTCGATGTCCGCGCTTCTCTCACCGACATGCTGCGTGAGGATTACCGCCTTACCTCCGTCAAAAAGGGCTGCGAGGTCGGGGAATGCGGAGCCTGTAACGTCATAATAGACGGGGAATGCTTCAATTCCTGCATCTATCTTGCAATTTGGGCCGACGGCAGGAATATAAGGACACTGGAAAGTTTGATGGGGCCGAACGGTGAGCTTTCGGATATACAGCAGGCATTCATCGATGAAACCGCCGTACAGTGCGGTTTCTGTACCCCCGGATTTATCATGACGGCAGTACAGATTCTGGAGAGCGGAAAGGAATTCACAAGAGAAGAATTGCGCAAACAGTTATCCGGCAATTTATGCCGCTGCACCGGTTACGAGAATATTCTGAATGCGGTAGAAAAAACTATGCTTCGAAGATTAGGCAAATTACAGTAACAATATGAATTTGTGTTAATGAGACTGTTGCAAAAACTCACAATTACATACTAATTATGAGTTTTGCAGCAGTCTCTTATTTTAATAATTTTACATACCAGCGGAAGGAATCAATATACCTGTTTCCTGTCCGTTTTTCATGTATTAAGAAACAGCAGTAAACGTATGCCGCCAATATCAACAGAAATACCACATAGAAGATATCCATAATCATTACCCCTTTACGATAGGATTAAATAATTATCTTACATCTAGATGGTATCACGGATACTGTCTGCCAACAATACAAGTTGTGTTAATTATATGTAAAATTTATGTTAACTTTAAAAGTGTCAATGAGAAGTGAAATATCTCATCCTGGCACCACGAAAATCAGCAGGCTGCTCACCTATCGAATATTCGCTGATCTCCATTGCACTCTTCATTTCATTGCTGAGTGTTTCGGCACAACTGCGGCAGACTCTGCCGTATTTCAATTGAGTGCCGCATATCTCACAGTTCAGAAATATCGGTGAATCGTCGGAAATAATCAGTCTTCCTTCCTTTAAATAAGATTTGATTCTTGCTACTCTTACATCTGTGTGTTCCGCAACTTCCTTTATAGAGGCAGACGGATGGTTATAAATATAATCCTTAACACAATTAAACTGTTCTTCGTCTTCCGCGGTACACTTCGGACAAATGCACTTTCCCGTACCGGCATAGAGAAACATTTTACCGCATCTTAAACATGATTGAAGCTGAGCATTATAACCAGACAATATATCACCCTTTTCTTCGCGTTATCGTATTAATAATACATTAATTATACATCCTTTTTCCTATTTTTACAAGTATTTCGTATTCCGGACGGAAGCTACATTTCTATCCCTTTTCTGCAGGTTACCCCTGTGTCGAAAGGATGCCTTATCTTCCTTATCATAGAAATATAATCCGCGGATTCAGTCAGTTCCGCACCCGGACTCCTTCCCGTAAGTACTACTTCAAGATTGTCCGGTTTCGCCTTCAGGAAATCCAACAGGACTCCCCGTTTAATCAAATGACAGTTGGATGCGGTTGCAACTTCATCCAGAATCAATAAAGCCCCAATCTCCTCCTTTCTGTCCTCACGCAGCTCGGATTTACTCCTGCCAAGTTCGATTGCCTGAATTAATAAATTTGTATATAACTCCTTCGCCTTCTGTTTCTGTTCTGTTGTCATGGATTCGTAAAATCCGAAATGCTTTTCCACATGCAACACTGTCATATCAGAAAGTTTACATAAAACCGCTACTTCACCGGAAAAGGAATCCTTCATGAACTGTGCAAAGATAACCGGGACCTCATTGCCAAGCGCCCGTATTCCAAGACCGACAGCAGCCGTTGTCTTTCCTTTCCCATCACCGCAATATATATGAACATAACCTTTCATATTCCATCCTCCTGTCATTCGCTGAATTACTATACTTCACGAAATATCCTTTGCTGTCCATTAATCGGATGATATGATATTGTACATACCTTAACAATTCTATTCGCGTCTTATTATAAACGCTTATTGCCAACAAAACTGCTAACAAATGAACTAACACGACAGCTAACATTTCAAAAAATAAGAATTTTTTATTTCATTCTTCCATAACCCGTATATTTTGATATAATGACAATTATAAGGCTTGCAAGGAGGAGACGGCTATGAGTCAAGTATCAAGCATAAGGATAACAATACCAAACCCCTGTAAGGGGGAACTGCATCGTAACAGACCGATCCGAACGATATCGGACAGCAGCAGCAGATTTACATATATTCACGCAGGTGCGGGTTATGGTAAAACGACCCTGTTATCACAGCTGGCACATTCATGCAGGAATGCCGCCTGGCTGACACTTGCAGGGGAAGATGATGTTTTTACTTTTATTAATTCTCTTTCTGCGGCAATCAAACAGGTCTTCCCGGATTTCTACTTCACCTCTTTGGATTACTTCCGGCTCAGTGATAAAGAAGGTCTCAGCATTATCATTGCCGAAGCATTTTCAAACGGAATTGAACAGCTTGAGCAGCCCGTTATGATAGTACTTGATGATTTACACACCATTACAAACCATGACGTCCGGGAACTTGTTTCCGGTTTATTAAAATATGCGCCGGACAACCTGCGTCTTTATTTGGGCAGCCGCGAAGCACTATGGAAGGAATTGCTTCCGTTATCACTGAGAGGTCAGATTTTTGTACTGGGCCAGGATGAACTTGCTTTTACAGAGGAAGAAACCGCTAGCCTGCTATGTCTTGAGGAGCCTGATATCTACCGCTACACGGAAGGATGGCCCCTTGCAATCCGTTCTGTAAAAATACTGCTGGAAAATGGGGTATCGACAAAGGACATTCCCGACAAAAGTAAGGATGATCTATGCTCCTATCTGTTTTACGAATGTGTCAGCCATCTTCCGAAAAAAACCGTTGAATTCCTGACATTGTCCTCCTGTTTTTATGATTTGGATCCGGCTATGCTGGACACGGTACTTGATCTAAGGAATGCAAAGCTTATATTAGAAAACCTTTTGGAACAAAATCTGTTTATTTCCAAGACCAATGACGGCTTATACCACTATCATGCCCTGTTTAAAAAATGCCTGCTGGAGGCCCTGGATCGGAAAGAGCTTCTGCTGTTGCAGCAGAAGGCGGCAGACTTTTATCTGAATCACAAGGAATACCACAGAGCTTCGGAATATGCCCTTCATACCGGTAATAAAGAGATTTTGCAAAAAATTCTGCTTGCCAGTTATCGTGAATTTTTAGGAGCCGGTAATTTCAGTGAACTCAATATTTGGTTTCAGACCCTTGGAAACATGCCGTCGTCGGATAATGTAAGGTTAAACGTTGCCAAGGGTGCGTTTCTATCCATAATCGGCAAATTTACGGAAGCCAATGAATGTCTGGACGCGGTAATTCCGATGCTGAATAAGGATTCGGAGCTCTACATTGAAGCAATGATCCATAAGGCCCGCGCATACAGAAACTGCATTTCCTTCGAAAAATCCAATCTGCTGCTGGATGAAATATTTTTACTGGTACAAAATTCGGCATCTGAGACCGGATACAGCATTATCATTGAAAAACTATATAACCTTTGCTGGAATTCTCAGATCAATGAAGCCTATTCTCTTGCTTATCAAAGCATAGAAGAATGCTCCAGGGCAGGCAATGTAAAAATACGTGCCTGGTATGAACGGTATCTGAGCGCAATCCACTTCTATGCCGGCAATATGAAGGATACCATATATTATTATGAGAAGTCCCTTGGATTATCCGAAGAGGAACAGAAATACCTGGATATGCACGGAATCGGTATCTATGCCGCTAAGGCTTACCAAATGCTGGGGGACAATGCCCGTTCCCTTTCTCTTCTGACGGAAGAGCTTCAGAAATTAAAAGATACCGGCAAATTCGAGGAAATGTGGTCGGGTTATTTATTAGCGGCGGAAATACACTATCAGAATTCATTTATTGATAAGAGAAACGGAAAAGATGCCGACTTTGAATTAACTAAGAAGTATTTTATGCTTGCCGATGAATATGCGCCTTTGTACCGTAAAACCGATTTTCAGATGCAATGGGCAAAAATGCAGCGCCTTACCTTCAGCCTTATTTTTACAAACGAGCCAAAGGCTAAAATTATCAGCCAGATAAAACTGAACGAGGTTGGAGATTATCTGAAATGTATCATTCTCTCCCGATTAATGGGTTATTTTTCTTCCATATCCGATTATCCGAATGCTCTGAAATGTGCCAGACACTGCATTATAACCGGAGAAAAGGCAAATATGCTGCTTCATTCCACTCTTTCCTATGGGGTCCTTGCAAGAGCCGGAATAATAACAGGAGATACGGTAAATGCGGATCATTATACCGAAAAATATCTAAAGCTGTGCTATGAGCTCGGAATTTATGAATATTTCAGGATACGTGCCGATTATGACCCGATTCTGAACTATGCGTATGAGCGCCATATAGAACCTGAAATTACCGGATTTATAATGAAATTTTCCGGTTGCAAAACGAAGAAGGCATATATTAAAACGTTCGGAGGTTTTGCCATCTTCCCATATGAGAACCGGGAGAATCCAATTAAAATGCGGACGAAAAAGGAAAGGGAACTGTTTGCTTTTCTTCTGGATTCCGGCGAACAAGGCGTAACAAAAGACCAGATCTATGAAGCAATCTGGTCGGAATCCGAATCCGATAATATTAAGAAATTAATCGGTGTCAACCTGTCACAGTTAAAAAGAGACCTTGATGTTCTGGGCATTAAGAAGGCGATCGTCTGTCATGAAAAGCATTACAGCATCAACCGCGAAGAAATAGAATGTGACTACGAGCAATATGAAGCTGCGGCATCCGCTTACGAAATGAATGTCAACCGTGAAGATGCGCTCAAGATTTTATCTCTCTATACAGGGGAATACCTCTCGAATTTTGAAGCCTTCTGGGCAACCGGAAAGAAACTTAAATACCGTAACATATATGATAAGGCGTTAAAGTATTGTAATTAACAAAAAGGGGAAGCAAAAACTGTGCTTCCCTTCTTGCCTATAGACTTTGCAATTGAAAACTACCTATAGATTAATCACCGTAGCCTTAACCCTGGTCATGGATTCAATGGAATATCGAATGCCCTGTGTTCCGATGCCGGATTTTTTAATCCCAAGGAACGGAAAATGATCCGGCCCGCGTTCCGTTTTATTATTAATTTGGACCGTCCCAACCTCCAGGCGTTCTGCAACATAAAACGCATCCTTAATATTTTTCGTAAACACGGCACTTTGCAGGCCATATTCGGAAGCGTTGGCAAGCCGGATTGCTTCATCGACCGTATCAACGCGAAGAATCGGCAATACAGGCCCAAAGGGTTCTTCCCAGGCGATTCTCATATCGGTTGTCACATGGTCATAAAGAGAAGGATAAATGAGACTCCCGTCTCTTTTGCCGCCGGTCACAAGCTTCGCACCCTTTGCACGGGCATCCTCCATAAGCTCCCATACAAAGTCGGCCGCCTTCTTATTAATAAGCGGGACAATGTCTACCTGTTTCTCCAAAGGATTGCCGACCTGAAGCTTTTCAATATCCGCCTTCACTTTTTCCACTAATTGATCCGCCACTTCATTTTGTACTATGATTCTCTTAACGGCAGTACACCGCTGACCCGAATAGGAGAACGCACCCGCAACTATATTACCGGCCGCATAATCCAGATCGGCGTCCTTTAAAACAATTGCCGCGTCTTTACCGCCTAATTCCATCAAAAGCGGAACCATGTTGACCTGTTTCGAGATTGAAAGCCCTACCTCAGTACTGCCCGTGAAATTAATAAAATCAATTCCGGGATGTGTCACGATATAATCCCCGATCTCATTCCCTCTGCCGGTAACTATATTCAAAACCCCTTCCGGAAGGCCCGCCTCCCGGAAGATATCAACCAGCTTCTGTCCGGACAGGCTGCCTGCCGTAGCAGGTTTAAAAACAACCGTATTCCCTGATACAAGTGCCGGGGCAATCTTTGAGGCCGCCAGGTTAACAGGGTAATTGAACGGTGAAATGGCAAGTACTACACCGACCGGTTCTCTCGTCACCACCGCAAATTTCTCTTTGCTAAAGCCGGAGAAATTATCGCCCTGTATGCTTTCTCCGTGAAGGCTCTTGGCCGTATCCGCCGTAAAGCGCATGAAATCTGCCGTTCTGACAACTTCCGAATGGGAGCTTTTTCTATCCTTTCCGATTTCTTTAATAAGAAGTTCCGTTAACTCATCGGCATGCTTAATTAACAAATCCGCAGCCTTATATAGAATCTCCGTTCTTTCACTTAACGCTGTGTTTTTCCAATTCCGAAAGGAATCCTTAGCCTTTGACACCGCGTAATCAACATCGTTCCGGCTATGTGCGGGCACCGAACCGACTACGGAACCGTCAAGCGGTGAATAAATTGAAATCCTTTTATTTACATCCATACATAACACTCCCTTTCCGGTATTTAAAGTAAATGCATATCGTAATGCTACAGATATAATTTACAGTTAATTTAAAAGTATTATGTATCATTGTAATATATTTCTTAATCTTTTTCTGTGACCTGAATCACATTGCAAGTCGGTTTCATTAAATCGTTCCGTCCCAGGTAGTTACCGACGTATTCACCGATTCTTCCTCATTAAACCATCTTGTCGTCACACATTTGCTTTCCGTGAAGAAACGGTATGCATCCTTTCCAAGACAATGCAGGTCCCCAAAGAAGGAATCCTTATGTCCCGCAAACGGAAAGAAGCCGATCGGCACCGGGATACCAACATTCACCCCGACCATTCCGCCGTCCGTGTGGCGCACGAACTCTCTTGAGTAATATCCGTTCTGAGTAAAGATAACGGAACCATTTGCATAGGGATTCCCATTCATAACAGCCAGTCCTTCATTAAAGTCCTTCACCCGCTTGATACACAGGACCGGCCCGAAGACTTCTTCCGTGCCGATACTCATATCCTCGGTAACATGGTCAAAGATGGTCGGTCCGACATAATATCCGTTCTCATAGCCTTCAACCTTGCAGTTTCTTCCATCCAGGACAAGCTCGGCACCTTCCTTTACACCCTTATCGATATCGGCAATTACTTCTCTATAATGCTTTTCATAGGTAATCGGACCAAGCGTGGAGGTTTTGTCGTAAGCGGGACCAATTTTAATTTGTTTTGCCTGCCGTACAAGCTCCTCCACAAATTCATCCGCGATGCTTTCCTCTACCACGCAGCAGCTAAGCGCCATACATCTTTGTCCGGCACAGCCGTAAGCCGAATTGATCACTCCGGCAACTGTTCTTTTAATCGGCGTATCTGCCATCACCAGGGCATGATTTTTCGCCTGGCATAAGGCCTGTACCCTTTTTCCGGCCTTTGCCGCTCTTTCATAGATTAATTTACCAACCGGCGTTGATCCTACAAAAGTAATACCCTTTACATCGGGATGATCGATAATCGTATTGATCTCATTTCTGGAGCAGGTTATCACGTTCAGCACTCCGTCCGGAAGCCCCGCTTCCTGATACAGTTCCGCTATTCTTAGTGCCGTTCTGGGCGTCAAGCTGGCTGCTTTCAATACCATCGTATTACCGCAGGCCAGGCATACCGGCGTCATCCATCCAAAGGGAATCATTGCGGGGAAATTCACAGGAACAATCCCTGCAAAGACTCCCAGCGGTTCATAGTATTTTACCGTATCGTAACCCTGGGAAGCATCCATGATGCTTTCCCCCATCATCAGGGAAGGGGCCTGGGTAGCTAATTCCGTGCCTTCCTTTGCTTTCAGGACATCCCCTTCCGCTTCGGACCAAACCTTGCCGTTTTCCTCGGCAACCAGCATGGTAAGCTCCTCCATATGCTCGACCAGCAGATCCCTCACTTTATAAAGGATTTGTGCCCTCTTAATCGCCGGTGTCCGGCTCCAGCCGGGATATGCGGCTTTCGCGGCTTCTATCGCTTCGAGTACCTCCTCGTTGGTGCAGCAGGGAACCTGCCCCGTAGCCTTACCGGTACTCGGATCATGTATCTCATAATAAGTGCCTGTCTTAGATTCCCTGTATTCACCGTTACAGTAGTATTTCAATTTATTCATATGTGGCATCCCTTTCTCTTATTATTTGGTATTTATCGGAGGCGTTTCACCAGGTTGTCCGCATCCAGTCCCAAAGCCTTCGTAAGCTGCCCATAGGTTCCCGAATGGATAAATCTTTCCTGGCTGCCCGCATCAGAACAATTAACCACGTCTATCTGATTCTTCCCGACCCGGATATTCTCATCCAACAGCAGCCTGCCGAGCTTCCGGTACAGATA
>JAEWSD010000166.1 GCA_023398615.1 Bacillota bacterium | reverse complement strand
ACCGATTGGCTGCAGTCGCCGAACGGATAAGACATGCCTCTGACCGGATACCCGGCAATCGCTTCCAGAGCCTTCCTGTCCTCCAGCACCTGGGATATGATCTGTTCCGCCGGTGCCTGTACCATGTTCAGGTGAGTATAAGTATGGCAGGCAATTTCATGTCCTTCATATAATTTACGGTATTCCGCAGCCGGAATAAGCCTGCTGTCCCAGCTGATACCGGAATTCAGATGAAAAGTCCCCTTGATCCCATATTGATTGAATATGTCCACCAGGCGCCTGTCTTCCTCGCGTCCGTCATCATAGCTCATGGTAAGCACCTTATTCTTCCCGCCGGGGAAGCAGTAAGTAATCATTTTCTTAGTACGTTCCATTCCCGTAAACCTTCTCCTCTCTATATCCTTACTATAAGCCATTTACGAAACTCCCAATTGTGTCTATGATTATTCCCATTCTATCTCGATATTCAGTGCCGATAACAGGTTCATTGCTTCCGGATAAGAGAATCTGGCCTTCTTTAAGTTGTTCTCAAAAATATTGATATTATAATTTAGCGCATTCCTGAAATCAGCCCTGACTAATTTATTTTTTGCAAATTGTGCGTCCGCTAAATTACATCCGTTGAAATCGGCCGCCTCCAGATTACATTCCGCAAAGAAACAGCCTTCCAAGTTACATCCTTTAAAACTATATCCTTTCAGATTTAACTTGGAAAATATACTATATCTCAAGTCGCAATCCTGCAACCTTGAAAACGGCAATGTGACGCTGTTTGCCTTAACTACATCACCCCAATTGATTCCTATCAGTACACAACTGTAAAATTCATTATTAAGCAAATCCGAATATTTGAACTCTATGTTCGTCAAGGTACAGTGACGAAATTTGCAGCTATGAAAACATACATTTTTTATTGTCATTTCACAAAAGTTGCAATGGTCGAATTCACAATCCGTGAAATTAACTTCCTCTATTCCATCCTTATATTCTATCTGTTTATATAGTTTACCGTCATAATTAATCATCCATATGCTCCCCGTTAATACAATGAATGCTTTCCCTTCAGCTGTGTCCCTATTATTAATTTGTCCGTTGTCAACCTATACCTCTTCCAGATAGGTCGGTTTATAAAATGGTATCCTGGAAGCCACTTCTAATAATTTCCCGGTATTATCATCGATATGAAACATAACGGCTTCATTCGATTCCTGGTTTGCTGCCATCAGTACCGCATCATCCTTCGTCAGAGCTATGTGCCTTGGGCATCTCCCCAAACAGCTTGCATCCTGAATTTTATGTAAAATCCCTTCCGTATCGATCTCAAAAACCGCTATCGTATCTGCACCGCGGTTCGCGGCATACAGGAACCTGCCATCTTTGGATATATCAACGGCAGATCCGGTGCTATCACCCGCATAGCCGCCAGGAAGCGTCGAAATTCTCTGCAGAAGCAGCAGCTGGGGTACATCATCTTCAACCTTGTAAAGGAATGTCAGTATCTCATTCGAATACTCCGTGATAAGATAAAGATAATTCTGTATCGGGTGGAATTTCAAATGTCTTGGCCCGATTCCCCGCTCCAGCTGAATGTATTCATACCCGGTATTGGGAACCAACACGCCTTCCTCAGAATGATACAGATAGATCCGGTCCAAGGCAATATTAGATGCCAGAACCCTGCTGCCGTCCGGCTCCAGGGTACAGCAATGGACTCTGGTAAGGCTTTCGCCGTCCTCAGGCTTAATCTGAAAGAAACTTACCACCTTGGTAAAATGATAGTCCTTTACTTGAACCGCCGCTATATGACCTGTTGCATAAAAAGAACAGTAAAGGGTCTCATTGGTCGGCTGGTAAACGATATGGCATAAGCCCCCGCCTTTTAAGAAAAGTTCATCCTGCAAAAGGTAAGTATCTCCGTCCCGCCTGTATAGCAGCACCGAACCGTCTTTTTCTTCTTCACGTATCGCAAAACAGATGTCCTGGTAAGTGCAGAGGTAGGAAGGTGCCGCCACCGTATCGCTCCAGACTTCCATTGCCGCATCCGTCTTGTCACTTAAGCCGTATAATGCAACCGATGGCTGCCCGCCATCCCCGGGGCCGTATCCTGAAATCAAAATTTTACGTTCTTTATTCTGTTTCATCATAATACATATTCCTTTCTGGTTCAGGTGTCCTTCCAAAACCGGCGCAGGCCCGAATCGTGAAATGAAAAAGGGGTTAATCCGTTCGTCTTTCTATATTGTACCTCTTAACTTATTGATTATCAATCATAAGATTTCAGCGCGTCCGGCAAAACCGGACCACACTGAAATAAGAACGGCTATTGCATCATACCGCAATAGCCGTTCTCACAATCCGCCAAGCCGTGGGGTCCCGGTTCATTTGTAAATAATATCAACCTGTCCGCTGAAGTTCTGTTTCACAAACCGCATAAAGTCTTTTATATCAGGGAGCAAATGAACATCCTCTCCGATAAAGGTTATGGATTCAATCCCGTTATCTTCAGCCCATTGTATGATACTTACCAAAAACTCTTCATTCATCTTGGTACCGGTAGTATCATTATTATCGGCCAAACAACGCTTATGTTTCATGCCCGGCTTGGATGTCAAATCAATAGAAAGACTCTTTATGTTAAAATCGAGGGCATTTTCTTCCAATGACATACATTCCGCATTATCCTGAATTCCGGTAATTACGAATTGTCCGTTATTTTTAATTGTTTTGTAAAGCTGTGACGGGAATATCCTTCTATCCATTGTATAATCCTCCTTTCGAGTCGACATAAGCAGTTCTATAGGCTGAACTGTAACATTTACCTGTCTATATATACATTCCCTTTCAATGGCAAAAGGTAACATTTATACTTAAATTCACAAATTTTGCATGGATTTATTTGACAATTTGGATATTATTAATATAGTTTCTAAAAAATTATCAAATTAAGCAATACAAATGACCAATTAAGCATTTAGAATTGACTCTTTTTTTGTATAGAGTTAAGCTTTTTTCATCACTGGAAAATGTTTACATTGAGAAAGTAACCGATTCGATACTCCACGCATTAGAAAGAGTGAGGCATGTGAACCATTCGAAACAGGAGCAGGATAAGTTTTTCAACCGCCTGTATACCGATATGTACGAGGAAATATACCGGTATATACGCAGGATTACCAATGACAACCGGATAATGGACGATATCCTTCAGGAAACCTTTTACGAAGCTTACAGAAAAATAGATGTTCTGATCGAGCATGAAAATTACAGAGGCTGGGTTTATAAAACCGCCAAATTCAAGGCACTTAAGCTGATTAACCGCATGCACAGCTCCGACGGGAAGCAGGTTGATTTAAGCTTTGCCCAGATACAGGAGGCCGGTAAGCAGGATGACTATGACTGCATTACCTATGCGGATTATGAGGAAATACTTACCGCCGAAGAATACAGATTCCTGATGAAGCATTATGTCGAGGGGTATACCCTGGCCGAATTAGCCGATGAGGAGCATATCTCTGTGGGCGCCGGCAAAATGAGACTCTACCGGATTATAAAGAAACTGAGAAATGAAAACCATAAACGAAATTATTTTTAAAATAAACCGTTTGCATGTTACCTTTTTTGCTTCTTGCCTGATGTATATATTAGGAGGAACATGAGGATGGATTATAGCAGTAAGGAAAGAAGTATGATGCAAAGCAATATACGGATAAGCTTTCTAAGGAGTTACATACTCAAAGCGCTGGAAGAAGAAACAGACAAACCGGAATCGGAAATTGATCCGGATAAAATCCGCAGTATTGTCAAACTGCTGGATATTATTGACGGCATGGAGGAGCTGCCCGAAGAATTCAAGATCGATAATTTTACAAAAAGATTTTATCAGACTTATCAAATCAGTCCGGTTTCTTTTATATATCCGGGAAAACAGGAATGAAACTAACATGAAACCAGGAGGCTGCCGTAAAAGTAAAGGAAATATTATTTGCGCAACATTCCCTCACTTTTTATGGCAGCCTGACTTCGTCTTCTTATAACTTATTTCTCTTTAATCTGATTCTTTAATTCCCGGCTCATCTTAGGCTGATGGAAAAAACCGCAGCTTGTCTGACAAACAGAACCTTTTGCAAAACCTAATGCAGCGCTACTAACTGTCTTTAATCCGAACTGTTTCAATTTGTACATGTTAGTACCTCCTTTATTCAGATAAATCAATAAGTTATAATTGTTGCCGACTTCATTTTAACATACCGCGTGCCGGTAGTGCTATCCTTTCTGCCTGAATGGGCCTTCACATTGCCTGATTGTGTTCCCTATACGGAATATGGTATGACAAGATATAGGGCAAACTGCCCTCTGCCGGTCTTTATCCTGTAATCCCCCTGGTATTTTTCAACAGCCTTTTTAATATTGTTTATTCCGAAACCATGACCGTACTTATCCGGTTTACTGGTTTTTATCATCTGATTTTCGGGTATGATTACCTCGTTACTGCTGTTTTCGAAGGCAATACTTAAAAAATTCCGGACTTTCCCGGCTTTCACCGTAATCATTCTTTGCTCCGGATCGCTTATCCTTTCACAAGCCTCGATCGCATTATCGAGGGCATTGCTGAAAATTATGCAGATATCCATAGGATTGATAAAATCCGTACCAGAAAAATCAATGTCCGCCAGAAAATCGATTCCCTTTGATACAGCTTCCTTCTGCTTTTCATTGATGATGCAATCCAGAAATTCGTTGCCTGTTTCGATATAATTCTCGTAGCCCTTCATATCCCTTAGCATACTGCCTATGTATTTTTCCTTCTGCTGTGCCTCCAGGTCATTCTGCAGAATCAGCAGATGGTTTTTCATATCATGATATAGTTCTCTGACCTTTATCTGGTCCTCCCGCCGGTTTTTATAATACTCATACTGCATCTGAAGCTGTGCCATATTCATTTTACGGTTATGTTCAATTTCCTTTGTCTCAAAATAATAATCCGATGCGGTAACATTGCACAGTGTCGAGATCAGCAGCATCAAAGCCGCCATCAGCATAAGCGCGGCCTCAAAGGGTGCGAACTGCCCTCCGTAATACATACGGTATGCGATCAAAAGCAGGAACATAAGATTAAACAGATTTGGCAGGATCACGATCAGTGCATTGCCGAAATTAATTTTACCGATGGATTTGTTTAATAATCTTTTGCATATGAAGATAATGATAAACAGGATAAGCTTTGATATAAGAATCAGGAGGAATTTAATATCAATAAGCTGTTCCTCGTTCAGATTCTTATAAAACCGCAAAAAACTTATGGTCAGGATATCACTCAGAATTACCGCCGTCATGAACAGGATTCCCATGACCGTTCCGAATTTAAATGATTTCCTGTCATATGCAGTGTTTATGACCGCAGTTAGCAGTATCACCCCTATACATTTTGTGATTGCGGACAGGTCGAAGAGTGTCATCATATATACTGCGGCAACCATAATAAGAAAGAATACTCCTATCTTCCGAACCGTTTTTTTATCGCGTCCGCCGCTTGCCCCGAATAGTAAATATATGAGTATGAGAATTTCAAAAACCGTAGCCTCCAAATCTATCAGCTGTGTAACCGTCATTATAATTCACTCCCTAAAAATTCCGCCAGACTCTGCATCAGTTCTTTCTTCTTTTGTTTGCTTATCGGTATCGTTTCGCCTGTCATTAGGGTTATTTCGTAACCTGTGATTTTATCGATATACTCAAGGTTTACGATATAGCTGTTATGGCATCTTACGAAGGAGTAAGGAGACAGGTCCTTCTCATGCTCCTGCATCTTCTTATAGCTTATTACCTTTTCTTTTCTTGTATGGATCAGGGTATTCCGGTCAAAGGTCTCGATATATTTCAATGCCGACAGGTAGATTTTGAAGAAACCGTCATCATTCTTTACGCTGATATAACCGTCTTTTATCTCTGCCGCTCTGGTAACCGCTCTGTCCATCTCAAGCCGGAACCTCCGGTAATCCAAAGGCTTGATCAGATAATTGGAAGCATTCACATTGTAACCGGCAAACACATGCTTAATAAGTGAAGTAATAAAGATAATTACCACATTGGAATCCATTGCCCGAATCCGTTTCGCAGTTTCTATCCCGTCAAGCTTCGGCATCTTTACATCCAGAAATATAATACGGAAATCAGGCCGGTATGCATCAAGCAAAGTCTGTCCGTCGGTAAATTCCCTGATTCGGATATCCTCTTTCGTTTCTTCGCAGTACCGCTTTAAATAATCCTTCATTTTGTTAATGAACGATTGTTCGTCATCGCATATTACTACCGTTATCAAACCGACCACCCGCCTTATTCTTTACATACCCCGCCAATACTGCCGACCCTGCCCAGATCTGAGCGGCCAGGGCATACAGTACCAGACTGCCCCTGTTACCTATAAAAAGATACAGGAGAATATTAATCAGGACACCAAGTAACAGGAATTGTTTGCTTCTTTTTGAATACAGCCTCCTTTCTTCCGGTTCCAGCGGCTTATTCACGTCTTCGACCGGTGCCAATACCAGTACCGCCGCCACACTGAACAGCCAGACGGCCGCAAGTGCCGGATTCGTTTCTTTTATATGAAATACCGTAAATACCGCCAGCATGGATACATACAATATACTGAAGGTCAGGATACACCTTGCGTATGTAGCCGCATGATAACCGCCCGCATACCACTTAATCATACAGTATTCCGATAGAAACAGTATTGTTTGAGGCAGCACGTGAAAAACCATACCGGCGGTCATAACCAGAATGATATTAATCAATGTTGATATCAGCAGTTCAAGCCCGTACCGGTAGATTTCACGGTCCTCATTCCTTATGATCCCGTTTGCGGATAAGATATCCGTAAGCTTTCCGGATAAATCAGAGATCAATCACATCATCCCCTGTCCATGCAGTGCGTACTTCCCAGAACTCAGCGGAGCTGCCGCCGGATAATTTCCACCGTTCTATCACAGAAGGTATTTTCTTATTGTCCCTTATACAATTTTGATACAGCCTTCCGGCCAGTCCCATCGCCTGCGACCGTATCCCTACCAGAAAGTCCGCATCATTTCTGCTTGCCTGGCTTTCCTCATACAGATATTCCAAACCGCATATGATATTAAGATAATGTTCCTCACCTATATATTCCGGTACCGACACAAGGATTTTATTCATTACTTCCAGCGCGGTATAAAGGCTTTCCTTCCTCCTGGTAACGATTTGTCCTGCTATCAGGCCGGCCAGGCGCCTTCCTTCTTCAATATCCGGCTTAGCCAGCAGCAAATAGTAATAGATGGCTTCATAACAATCAATGATTAACGGCAAATCATTCGAGCTGGATATCCTTACGATCCGGTCATAGTAGCCGGAATCCGTAAATCCAAGGATATTTTTACAGGACAGCTTCAGTTTGCAGCAAGGTATCCCTTCCTTTTCCATCTCCTTAACGGCGGTAATAAGCACCTGTTTCTTTTCCTCCGGGATATCGGACAGAACCGACTGCCGAAGCAGGATATCCATCATCAGTTCCGCTAATTCCTTTAGCCGGTCACAGCTCTCATCCATACCGCTTATACCGTCCGGTTCCCCCGGTGTGCCGCCCCTTAATGCATCGTAGTACTCCAAAGCAATATTAAACAGCCGCAAACGCTCTTCCTTTGACCATTTGCACAGATACCCGTCCCCGGATTCAGATCTCAGTGCATATTGAATCTCCTGTATTATAGCTGCGTTTCCGTTTTTCACAGCTTCAAATCCCTGTATCAGATATTGCTTCAGCCGTTCCGGCAGATCATATCCGGCCGGGACAGGAAGCTCTAAATAAACGGAATTATTAACGATAAAGGTTTCGGCCGGAAAACCCGACATTTTCTCTGTCCTGCTCCATAATGCTTCCGCAAACTGAACCGACTGAGGCTCGCTCAACAAATGGTTCTTCCATAATACAATCAGACGTACAATTGCATTTTCCCGTTCCAGTCCTTCCTTCCCGGCAGAACAGATCAGGTTTTGTACAAGCTGCTGATTCAGCCCGATATCGGACTTCAGGCACGCATTCCCGTAATAATTCTCGATATAGATAAAGGGATCCGGGATGATGTCCTGCAGCTCTTCGTCACAGTTGACGGGAACCTTGATAAATATCCGGATAATCTCCGCCAGATCGCTTTCATTGCAGGTCTTTATCAAACGTTCGAGCAGCTTATTCAGCTTATCGTACTTGCCGGGATATCCCCCGGTATATACACCGTAAATAAAATCGGCTATATTGGCTTTAATCCGTACGGAACACTTGACACAGAGCCTTGACAGTATTTCCGGCAGAATCTGTGCCAGCCTGATTCCGAAATTACTGGTGTAAAAGGTATCCCCTATCTTAATTTCATTTTCCGAAAGCTTAAGCTGCTGCAGGAATGCGGTGCACAGGCTGTCGACATCGGTATAATCCATCTCCGAGATGCCCTTGCGGGAAAATATGTATTTCGTATTCTTTTTATCTCCGTACAATATGGTATAGATCATTGTCAGGTAAGGGTTTACATAGCTGATCCTGTGCAGTACGTTGGTCATTATCCTGGCAGAGTAAGAGACATTCCCGACACTTACCGGTATCCCCGCCTCCTCCAGGTATCTTAAGAGCTCCAGGCCGGTGAGAAGCGCGCTGTCATCATAATTGATAAAGAGGTGGTTCACTACGTGACCGATATCAAAGGTATGCTCTACCGACTTCTCCGACTTGGGTATATATTCATTGGAAAGCTCGATTTCAAAGATCCTTTTCTCCTGGAACGGATCACATTTATACTTCTTATGCTCGGCACTGCGTTCCTTATAACTATCATTGAAAACATTTTCATTTTTGCGGAATTTTAAGTTGATTGCCTGCTGATAGTATGCGCTCAGGAACATAAGGGAAGCTTCCTGTGACACCATAGTATAGTTATTGGTTACCGGAACCAGCATGAGCTGCTTCCTGACCTCTGCCAACGCTTTCCCGATTATCTCGCAGGCAATCTCCACCTCCCCGAGGATCGCCCAGATGCTTGCCCTCTTTGCCTCCCAGACGGGCATCATATCATCCTCTTTCCACTCGAACAGGCAGTCCTTTATCTCGTTAAAACGTATGCCGAATAAATTATTAAGGCACCTTTCATAACTGAATTTCGCATGCTGCTCCGGTGAGAGCACCTCCTGCAGCCGGTTCAGTATATCACTCGTCTCGTTCAGCTTCTTTGTATCATTATTCTCACGGTAATACCTCAGCAATGCCAATTGAAGGTCTATCCACTTTTCGCCCGGTTCCTTCCCGGAATCTTTTATAACAGCCGGTGTGTATGCCCCTTCCATCGTAATTCTGTCCGGATAAGGGTTGTATTTCCCAATCACTTCCTCATATATTTTCACCTGGTCCAGGCACAGAGGAATCAGGCATTTTTCCTGGCGCCAGTTATATTCATAAAGGTACAGCAGATCCTCATACCCCTCATAGCTTTCACGGTTTAAGGAGCTCTGGCTCACCTTTGCACTCTTTAGGGTTGCAACCTCCCGGAGAAGGGTGTGATCGGTGCGTCTCCACAGTCTCTTGCGCAGATCCTCCGGAAGTATCCACCAGCCGGGATAGGTATTCCTTGTTTCGGCCCATACACGGATGATATCTTTAATATCCGCATTCTTTATATAGTTAACATGGAATTCCTTTTCCCCCGCCAGCCAGTCGAATTCCTTCTTTCTCCTGGTCGCTTCAAGGAGATAGTCAAGAAAGGCCTCCAAGGCGGCTTCATGTCTGTTGGCATATCTGCCAAGCTCCGGGCATTCCGAGAAATCCAGTATAATAATATTTCTCTTTTCCAGCAGCATCCTCTGTGCCGATGAAAAGCCGAATACCCCGATCAGATATAGCTTGGAGGAGTTCTCTTTTCCAAGATTATCGCGTATCCAGCCGATCCAGGCTAAGAAGTTCGGATCGTTTCCCGAAAATCCGATCAGGCACAGTGCATTCTCAAGCAGAGACTGCTGCACCGTATTGACAAACGGTGCAAACATGGCCGGATATACCCTGTAATCCTCTTCCGTAATGATAAACGGTCTTTGGGAAGGAAAGCTCCCGTGCAGTTTTATAATTCTTGGCTTTTCCGAATATACCAGGTCTTCATTCTTCACGATCACGTCGTATTTGCGTGAAATAACTTCCTGACTTGCCCTTTCCAGCAAAGTATCATAGTTCGTCGTGAATACGTCATTCCAGGGCAGCTGCAGCAATTTGATATGAAGCCTGGAAGGATTGTATTTCTTATCCGGTATTTCCTGCTGCAATATCTTATCCAATACGATTCGGCCGAATTGCGCCTGAACCTCTTCCGCAAGCTTTAGCGCATTCAGATACCTGTCTCCGTCTTGGCTGTCCCGCTTACCGTTTACCTTTTTATAAAAGGCATCTCCCAAATCCGCCCAGCTTGGAAAGCTTTTGACTTCCGGGCTTGATTTTAACGCATTCATGCTAAACCCCGCACCAACCATTACAGCCGCATGATTAGACAGCATCCGTTCAACAATTTCATCCAGGTTTGAAATAATATCATGGGTCAAAGTAAGTTCCATATGAATCCCCCCTTTGCAAGACCCAAACAGCTATTCACGGACAGGAAAGGAAAAAGATGCAAGTATATTATACCATTTATTTCCAGATTTGTTAATAAGAATTTTACACTAGTTCTTATAGGGACGCTTTGCCCCGGGGTGTGGAATACCGAAGGGTATCCCCTATGCTTTTATGTTCAGAGAAAGAATCCGGTGTTACTATAACCCTAACCATCGCTTATAACATCCCGGAGGAGCGAGAACTCGGCGGCTCTTAGCCGCCTCAGACATCTCGCTCCTCCGGAATTGTCACGATGGTTATGGTTTAAGTAATCACACGGATTCTTCCAA
>JAEWSD010000132.1 GCA_023398615.1 Bacillota bacterium | reverse complement strand
GTCAGGGAAGGGGTCAGAATAGATGTTTCCTCCTTATCATCAAAGCCGGTTACCGCAACATCCTTTGGTACCGAGACACCTTTACCCTTAAGCCACAGGATCGCATCCTTGGCAATATCATCGTTTGCACACACAAAGGCCTCCGGCATTCCGGTCAGCTTTTCCATTGCCGCAATTACCTCTTCCCGGCGGTAATATCTGTACTCCACATGTCCGGTTATCACAAACTGTTCTTCCGGAACGATTCCGTATTCTTTCAACGCCGCCATGTATCCTTCATAGCGGTCGGCAATCGTCCTGCAATAGCTGGTATCTCCGATAAAACCGATCCGCTGCATTCCCTGCTTTATCAGATGCTCCGTAATCAGTTTCGTGCTGTGATATCCTTCAAAGATCACCACATCACCTAATGAAGATATATCATGGACATTGCTGGGGCCGTCCAGAAAAATAACCGGTACGTCCCTTTTCAGAATCAGTTGCAGATAGGATTTATTAAATACACTTAAAATAATGATCCCGCTCATATCTGTCTTCATATCCAAAGGTAACACATGATTTGCCTCATCTTCCTCACTGATAAAATTAAACTGCAGCCGGCAGTTGTTCTTATTCAGTTCATCGGATATCCCCATAATAATCCGATTCCAGAAGGTAGACAATTCCCTGCGTGCGAAAACAACAACGGTCTTTGTCTTCTCCAGCTTATCCTTTATTTCAAATTCATTCAGGACAACCGGTGAGAGTTTGCAGTACCCCATCTCGTATGCTTTCTTAATTACCACATATCTTGTCTCGTAAGCAACCGTATCACTGTTATTCAATGCTTTTGCGACAGTGTTTCGGGACAGCTTAAGTTCCTTTGCAACATCCTGTATCGTTATCTTTTTCACCTGCTTCACCTCATTCTATATTTTATATAATAATACCTTCTCAATTATTTTCAGGCCGTCCTGTCTGCCGCTATGACGGAAACCAGATAGAAATCAATGCCGCCTGCTTCATCCGCTTCTATAATCTCTATATCCAGGGTATGCAGCCTGTCCTCCCCTCCCGTTAACAGATCGGTTAAATACAGGCAGTCTCCCCAGGTTTCATCGAAATTGCCGTCCAGTATAACCGCACTGCTTTCATCACCGTCAATCACTGCTTTTGCAATAGGTGCGGTTCTTTTGACCGTCCTGCGATACTGTACGGATATCATTGTGCCCTTCACTTCGAAGTGGATGGAGGCTCCCTTGTTTGCCGCCTTCCAGCCATTCCGGAATATATCGGTGATCTGTTCCTGTTTTGTAAAATCGGTTTCGAAATCCTTTAAGGCAGGCCGGATATTTCTATTATCATAACGAAGGGAGTCCATGTAACGGTTCGGTGTAACAGTCTGTTCCTGAATCCTGTAGGAATCCTGATACTCCCCTGAGAATACCTCATCATATATTTTATCCAGAGTGTAATTTACAATCTCCGAAACAAGTTTATGTCCCGTATCATTCGGATGCAGGTCGTCCGGCGTAATGTCACCCCGTACAATACGCCCTGCCGCTACCTCCGCATACAGGCTATCCTTCATGCTGATCATCGCAAGGTCATAAGCCCTGCCGATTTCATTATGTATCTCCTGTGCGCTTACCCCGTCATCATACTGTACGCTGTTAAGAATCAGTATGGCAGGCTCCGACAGACTCATCAGTATTTTCCTGATTAATCCTTCATAGGTTTCCTGAAAAGGCGCCCTGTTCTTATCATTCACACTGAATTCGACAATAACGAAATCCGGATTGTAGGAAAGCAGATCGCTTTCCGCCCTGGCAACACCAAACTGAGAGGTCGTCGCTCCGATTCCTGCATTGATATAGGTTACTTTACTGTCTTTAAATTTATTCGCCCACCAGCGGTATACCAGATAAGCATAGCACGTTTCCGGCGAGCTGGATAACGAACCCTGGGTAATGGAGCCCCCAATCATGCCGACCGTTATATCTTTGCCGTCCGCTGCTTTCTTCATTACCTTTGCTATTCTGCAGAGATTGCCCAAACCGACAATCCCTTTGTCAGCATACTGTTTAATATCCATATGAACTCCTATCTGCCTGATCGATTTATAAAAGCGATGCCAGGCCAAGCACTAATTCTTGCACGATAAATTGCACATATCTGCAAAGCAGAATTAGCATTTTTAATACATTATAAATGTACAACGGAGGGTATCATATGTCAATTGAAATTTACAAATATTTAATGTATTAAAGGTATTTCTTACGGCAGCTTATCGGGTTAAAGTAAGACTCCTTCTATATGACAATTAAAGGTTAATTAAGAATTTGATAATTCTTTTAACCTTATTTTAACTTGACGATCCGTTCTAAAGGATATAAACTTAAAGAGTAAATTACAAAAATTGCTGTATAGGAAACCGGAGGGTAAATAAATGGGTATATTGGCCAGATTCAAAGATATCATGTCAAGTAATATCAACGCTTTGCTTGATAAGGCAGAGGATCCTGAAAAAATGATTGATCAGTGCTTGAGAAATCTCAACAATGATTTAGGTAAAGTTAAATCCGAAACAGCCGCCATCATGGCGGAAGAGCAAAGGGCAAAGAGAGAACTGGACGACTGCAACGAAGAGATAGCAAAGATGCAGAAGTACGCAGTAAAAGCCCTTGAAGCGGATAATGAAGAGGATGCAAGAAAATTCCTGGAGCAAAAGGCTTCGCTTCATTCCAAGGTGAGCGGTTTGCAGGAAGCTTTCAATCTGGCTCACACGAATGCATCCAACATGCGTGAGATGCATGACAAGCTGGTAGGGGACATCAATGAGCTGGAAGCCCGCAAGGATATGATAAAAGGGAAGCTGGCGGTGGCAAAGACACAGGAACGTATCAATAAAATGACTTCCTCCTTTGCAAGCGCCAATAATTCTATTGCAAGCTTTAATAAATATGAAGAGCTTGCCGATAAAGCAATCGACAAAGCAAATGCTATGGCGGAACTGAATAAGACTGCTCCCGGGAACGCCATCAAGGATTTGACGGAGAAATATTCCTCCGATACCACGGTGGATGATGAACTGGAAGCATTAAAAGCCAGCCTGAATAAATAGTAACTGATACGAGGCTGTCTAAGGAGAATTTTTCAATGAAGCTGCTTCATTGAAGCTTCTTCCGGGACAGCCTTTTTTCCCGTTCCGATCCTATCTGTATATGGGTTACAGTTCAGCCTATGGTACCACGAGGTGTTTTTTGTGAGTGAAGCGAAGCGAAAGTCACAGAAAACCCGAGGGCTGCATGCGCGAAAGGCTGCAAAGCAGTCTTTCTGTGCATTAATTGTTGCTATGAAGCCGTAAGGCTGAATAGTAACGTATGCAAGGATTCCGCCTGCAGGAAAATATGCGGGAACATTAAATCATGTATATGTGCGTGCCGCTCTTTCTTAAAAGCTGCGGCCGGCAGTCAGGAGTGAACATGGTAGTACAATACAAATGTCCGAATTGCGGCGCGGACATGGCATATGACAGTAGCACAGGGATGCTGCACTGTGAAAGCTGCGGCAGGGATGATAACATTGAATCCATGCCGAAACAGGAGGAAACCGGACCCGACGGGTATGCTTCGGAGGATGACGCCGGAAAGAAAGCCGGTTTTTCCGGGGAGGAAGATTTTACAGAGGAGACTTTCGGTGCCCGCCTGTTTGAGGAAGATGAAGTAAAACAATACCAATGTAAAAATTGCGGTGCCGTCCTGATTACAGATAAGGATACGACAGCTACTACCTGCAGCTTCTGCGGAGCCGGGGTAATTCTTGGAGACCGCTTGACAGGAAGTATGGCCCCTGCCAAAGTAATCCCCTTCTTAATTAATAAGCAGCAGGCACAGGAGGCTTTCCGAAAATGGTGCAAAAAGGGCCGTCTGACTCCAAAGGGCTTCATGACGGCAAGCCGGATCAAGAGTATAACCGGACTATATGTACCGTTCTGGCTGTATGACCTGAACGGACGCGGAGAAGCAGACGCGGAATGTACAAAAGTCCGCACATTTCCGCATGGTGATTACATATACACCGAGACGAAACATTTCCATGTTTACCGCCAGGTAGATCTGAACTACCTGAAGGTTCCGGCAGATGCCTCCGAAAAAATGAACGACGAATTGATGGATAAACTGGAACCCTATCATTACAATGGTCTGAAGGAATTTAACATGCCTTATCTGGCGGGTTATCTTGCCGAAAAATATAACTATGACAGCAAAGAACTGTTTCCAAGGATACAGGAAAGAATTGAAGAATATGTTGATAATTATATTCAGTCAACAATTGCAGAATATACCACCACCAGATATAATCATAAGAATATCAATATTCGGCAAAAACGTGCGGATTACGTACTTCTTCCGGTGTGGATGGTATGTTATGACTACAGGCAGTCGGAGCATACCTTTGCCATGAACGGCCAGACAGGAAAGATCGTCGGCAAGCCGCCGTTAAGCAAGGGCAAGATAGCCGCATGGTTTGCCGGTATCAGCGGAATATCCTTCATAATAATAAAAATAATCGCTTTGATGCTGGGAGGTAGCTTGATATGATAATGAATATGAAAAGCTTTTCCTTCCTTTCGGTATTGGCCATACTGCTGGCGGTATCGGCGGCAAACAGTATTACCGCCTATGCTACTCCCGGAGATCAGAAGATATATGACAACTATGGACTTTTTACCGATGAAGAAGCCGCTGCCTTAGAGGAATCCTGTATTCAATACGGAGAAGAAGGCAAGGTGGATATTGTAATCGTGACGGAGGACGGACTGAATGGGAAGACCCGCAAGAAATATATGGAGGATTTCTATGATGAGAAGGGGTTCGGATATGAATCGGAATTCGGTTCTTCCGTTATATTACTGATCAATATGGATTCCGGAGACCGCGGCGTCGAAATTCAAGGTTACGGTGACGCGGAATATTACGTTAACGACGACCGGATCGAACATATCCTGGACGGTATTGTACCGATGCTGTCCCGCGGCAAATATTATAAAGCCATGCTTAAGTTTACCGAGGAAACCGCATATTATATGAATCAGACAGACTTCGGCAAGTATTATTTTGACCCGGACAGTATCATTTTCTTTAATATCTTCTTCCAGCTCGGGGCGGCTGCCGTTATAGGAGGCGTGGCAGTGGGCATTATGGCATTTAACTCCGGAGGAAGAGTTACGGTTAACAATTATACCTATCTGGACGAACAGAATTCCGGGGTCGTGGCTCACCTGGATGATTTTATCAGAACCACCACCACAAGGGTCAGAAAGCCCAGTAATAACAGTGGAGGCGGGAGAAGCAGCGGAGGCGGAGGCATATCCGCCGGAGGACATTCTCATAGCGGAGGCGGACGCAGCTTTTAATATAAATTACTTTGCAATTATCTGAATTCTTATATATAAGATGGAAAGGAAACGAATAAGATGGGATTATTTTCAGGACAGTTTTCAAATGTGGTAGAATGGGAAGAATTTCGCGATGATATGATTTTCTGGAAATGGCATAATCGTGAAATAAAAAAAGGAAGTAGGCTAATGATCCGTCCCGGCCAGGATGCAATCTTCCTATTTAACGGCAAGATTGAGGGAATCTTTAAGGATGAAGGCGATTATGACATAGAATCGCAGATTATACCGTTTCTCTCTACTTTAAAGGGATTTAAATTCGGATTTAACAGCGGAATGCGGGCTGAAGTACTCTTTATCAATACGAAGGAATTCACGGTGAAATGGGGCACCAAAAGCGCCATTAACATTCCGATGCAGCAGCTGCCGGGCGGTATGCCGATTCGAGCAAACGGTACTTTTAACTTTAAGGTAAATGATTACGTGAAATTCATCGATAAGATTGCCGGTATACAAAACAGCTACCTTGTGGAGGATGTCAAGCTCCGTATCATGGCGATGCTGGATCAGCTGCTGATGAAATGGATTGTCAAGGAAGGAAAAGACATGTTTAACCTGCAGGCCAATTCCTTTGATATCGCCAACGGCATAAAGACAGATCTGGATATGCAGGTCTTTGATATCGGGATTGCGGTAACGGGATTTAATATAATGAGTTTTTCGTATCCGGAAGAAATTCAGGAGATGATTACCAAGAATGCTTCTCAAAGCATGATCGGAGACATCAACCGATACCAGCAGGTTTCCATGACGGACGGCATTGCTTCCGGAAATGTAAAGGGCGGCGGCGCAGCCTCCGATATGGCCGGTATGATGATGGGAATGACAATGGTAAATCAGATGATGCAGAACATGAATATGAACAATATAATTCCGGGCGGAACACAGCAGGACCCCGCACCAGCAGGCAATGGTGCCAAGCCTAATTTCTGTCCGAACTGCGGGCAAAAAACCAGTGATGCCAATTTCTGTCCGAACTGCGGACAAAAGCTGATATAGCCGATTTATTGAAGAAATGCCGGCGTAAAGATTCGGATGATCCGACCTTTACGCCGGCTGCGGCTTTATTTATCAGCTGCCAGAGCTTCCACTCCTTCGATATTTTCAATTAAATGTTCAACACTGGAAGTCGTAAATAGTACGACACTGCCTCCAAACTGTTCCGTTATGTAATTTAATATCCAGGGAGTCAGGTTTTTCCCTTTCGTCTTCAGCTCTTCCAGCTTTTTACGGTTCACACCGGTGTCATATTCCTCCATATCGATTACTCCTCTGTGATATAAACCGTATAAAAGCGGCGTATGTGAAACCATAGTAAGGTCCTTGTAATACTCTATATAATCCCTTAAGTCTTTATTAACCGCTCTTTGTACTCCAAAATCCGCGTCTGCCGCCGGTTCCAGGTAACTGAATCTTTGCTGGATTGCGCTAAAGAACGGATATCCGTATTTTTCACAGATGACTCTTGCCCGTTCCACACGCCAGATATCAAAATTACTGCAGCCTATGGCACGCACCTTGCCTGACTTCACAACCTCATCCAAGGCTTCCATCGTTTCTTCCAGCGGTGTCTTAAAGTCATCCACATGCAGGTATAGCAAATCAATATAATTCGTACGCAGAGTTTCCAAAGACTGCTCCACTTCTTCAAGAATCACTTTTCTTCCGTTCCCCTGGATATCATCGAAGTTTTTGCCGCCATTTAAGGGTATCGCACCTAATTTGGTGGCCAGAATGACCTTGTCTCTCATGCCTTGTGAGGAGATCCATTTCCCGATTGTCTTCTCACTGTCTCTTCCCTCGCCGCCGTTCCAGAAAGCATAGTTATTGGATGTATCAAAGAAGTTTCCTCCCTTTTCAAGATAAGCATCCATTAAGCGGAAGGAATTGTCTGCGGTTACGGTAGTTCCGAAATTAATACATCCAAGCCCCAATTGCGTCACCTGGATTCCAGACTTGCCCAATTCTATTTTCTTCATATTA
>JAEWSD010000059.1 GCA_023398615.1 Bacillota bacterium | reverse complement strand
TTTTTTCTAATTGCCTTATCAATACATTGATCAGGCAGCCAATGATACCGATTGTAAATACACCGACAAACATGTTTGCCGGCTGGGACATTTCCCGTGAGTAGGATATGAGATAGCCCAATCCGGCGGATGCCGCAATCAGTTCGGCTCCGATCACACTGATCCAGGCCGTTCCCACACCAAGTCTTAATCCCGTAAATATGGACGGCAACGCTGCCGGAAGCACCACCTTTGTAATGACCTCCTGCCGGGATTTCATAAATATCGTGGATACTTCGATATATTTTTTATCCACATTCCGAATGCCGTCCGCCGCATTCAGAAACACGGACCAGAAACTGCCGATAACAATAACGATTATCTTGGATTCCTCTCCGATTCCTGTCCACAGGATCAGTACCGGCACCCATGCAATTATGGGGATAGGACGAAGTGTTTCAAAGGTCAGGGACAGTATCCGGTCCGCAAGCCTCGACAAACCGGTTATAATTCCGATCAGCACCCCCAGTACGGCTCCGATGGCATAGCCGATTACCACTCTTTGCAGGCTTACCAGTACATTGTTCTGCAGGCTTCCTTTCCCTATCTGTTTCATAAATGCCGCCACTATTCTGGTCGGTGACGGACAGATGCTTGCATTCAGCCATCCCCGGCTTCCGGCAACCTGCCACAGGATGATTACTGCTACAGGCAAAATCAGTGTAATTGCAAAATGTTCATCGATTCTTTTATGCTTCTTCTTTTTTTTATTTGCAGCATTCCGATCGGATTCCTCTGCCATTTATAACCCTCCTCCATAGCTTTGCCTTACTTCCTCCGCAAACCCGGCCGCATGGATTGCGGCTCCCAAGGCTCCCGCCAAAGTTGTATCCAGTTTCGTAGTTCCAAGCTTCGTGTCGATTACCTCTTCCAATGCCTTTCTCATTCCGTTATTATTACTGACACCGCCCGTAAACAGGACCTCCTGTTTAAATCCGGTTCTTCTTAGCAGGCTTTGTACTCTTCTTGCCGCCGCCCTGTGGATTCCTGCGGCGATGTCTTCCTTGCTGTGCCCCTGTGCCTTTAACGACACCACTTCAGATTCTGCAAATACGACACACTGGCTGCTGATCTCAATAGGATTATCCGAACGTACCGCGTATTCTCCGAGCTCATCCAGTTCAAGCTCCAGCAGCTGCGCTACTTTCTCCAGAAAGCGCCCGGTACCGGCCGCGCATTTATCATTCATAATAAAGTCTGTCACCTTTCCGTCTGCCGGCGATATCTTAATTGCCTTCGAGTCCTGGCCGCCGATATCAATAATTGTTCTGGTATTCGGATTTAAGAAATGAGCCCCCAATGCATGACAGGAAATTTCCGTAACCCCTTTAAAGGGAACCCCGTCGAATTCAAGCGCCACCCTTCCGTATCCGGTCCCGACAATATACTCCAGGTCTTTCTCCTGAATTCCTGCTTCCTTTCGCAGTACCCCAAGCAGCTGCTTTCCGGTTTCTATGCTTGAAACACCGCTGGCAACGATTTTATGATATAATCTTCCGTTATAAAGGAGCACACCTTTTGCCGCCCTGGAACCGATATCGATTCCGGCAGCTTTTACCTTCTGCAATTTTTCCGCATGTTCTTTATCCAGTATTTCTGTTAATTCTACCATTTCTGCCTCCTAGGAAAGCATTTCGATGAATGCTTTTACTCTTGTCACTACCTGCCCCGTCGGAGCCCCTACCTGAAACGCACCGATTAAGGCAATCGACGGAAGATCTCTTTCTTTAAAGAAGTTTCGTTTCAGTTCCATATCAATCGTTCCGAAAGAACATCCCAGATAGGTATACAGAATAAGTCCCTTTGCATCGCAGGCATGGGCCTGCTCTTCGATCCCTATGCAGGCATCCTCCGTCGTACCGGTATATTTGTCTCCCATTAAGAGATCAATGAGCGATTCATAAGGGTCAATGCTTTCATCAAAGGTATGCTCCAGGTCATTTGGAATGCTCCACCCGAGGACTGCTCCTCCGGCTTCGTCAATTGCTTCGAATATGTTGAATTCCTGGCCTCTGGCACCTGACCATACGAGGCTGACTACCGGCTCATTATAGGCGGATTTATCGAGTGCGCTTAATTCCTCAATCAACTCATCCAGCATTTCTTCATATTCTTCCGGCTTCCCAAAATAATGCGCATTTCCCATCAGGAGGATCATCGTCGGCAGCGTAAGCACATAGGTAGGATGATAACGTCTGAGATTCATGACCGTCCTTACCTTCCGTTGTATTCTGTTGTAGCGATGCAGTTCAAATTTAAGCTTCTCCTTATCCACCGGTTTCCCGCTGATCCACTCTGCCGCGCGTGCATACTCATCCCAGTAAAACTGTCTCATTCTGTCATATCTTTTTTCTTCCCCGCCTCTCGGTTTAAACCCAAGATCAATGATATGAATGTCATATCCATACGGCTTTATCATTTCAAAGGTTTCACTGAAGGGTTCACAAAGAGCACTGCTGTACATCAGCCTCTTCACCGTGGTATTCTTCCGCAGATAATATTCTCCCAATACCGCTTTCACCATAGCACAGGTTTCATTCGGCATTTGGAAATACTCCTCTGCCACAGTCACGGCTTCCTGGCTTCCGAGCCTTCCTATCTCCGTCAACGACACCGGAATCGCTCCCGATGCATAGACCAAAGGACATTCGCCCATTCCCAGGGTCCAAATGACATTTTTCCCGTCACGTGCCGCCTGCTCCGCATCCGGTATAAAATTAATCAGCAGGTCGAATAGCTTTTGCACTGCTTTTGAATGCTTGTGCGATACATTCCGGCTATGTAGTATATGTTCAAACTGGTTATCGTTTTCGGGCTGAATCTTTCCCATATTTCTTTTCACTCCTTTCGATTTTTACAGATGTTTAAGTCTAGAGTGTGTCCGATTGTTCCCGTGTTCCCCCAAGCACCTCTATAAATGCCTCAATCCTCGTCCTTATCTGTCCTTCATCTCCCTTTGCGTAATCTCCGGGAATTACGAGGACCGGAATATTCTTTTCCTGGAATTTATCCAAAAAGGCCCTTAATACGATGCTGTAGCACGGACAGAATTTCATATAGTAAAAGATAATTCCGTCCGGCTTATACTCATCCGCAAGGCTTTCCGAAAAGTCTACCATTTCTTCGATTGGTTTCATTCGCGCACATGGCGCCTGCCCCAGATAACCGTCTGCTAAGTCTTCATATACATTGGCGGCGGAACTGTTCAAATCTCTTGCGAACGGTTTTAAGCCGGAGCAGTTATCCTCAACTACAATCCTTGCTCCTAACTCTTCCTCTACTATCTTCGTTATTTTATTATCACCGTCCGCCAAAACTCCTCCGGATATCATGATTCTGGCTCTTCGCTTTTGCTTGACCGGCTTATAACCGCGAAGCTGCATTTCTATTTTCGCCAACTGCGGCAACAGTTCCTCTGCCGGCAAATAATAATAGCTTAATGCGACCTGCCGGAATTCCCCGCTGGTAAGCGGCGGATATTCCAGCTTTCTGTAGCCTGAAATCGTCCGGATATATTGTTTCGCCCGGTTGTATAATCCGATATATTTCTTGATCTCATTTTCATCCACTTTTTCCCCTGTCAGCTTTTCAAGATTCTCTTTAAAGCCTTCCAGTTCCGCCATAAAGTAGTCCCTGGAAGCTTTATCATGTCTGCGCCTCGGAAGATTAAATATAGTAGCGGGTACGTAGGTTTCATCGACGGCCTCCGCCGTTTTTCTCATACAATCACAGGTATAAAAGGTATACACTTTTTCGATTGCACGGAACAGGGGATTTTCCTCCTCAAAACCTCCGATCACACTTTTTGCGAAATCACAGAATACACTTTGTGTCAGGGCCTCTCCCGCCATAACCTCTTCCTGGTTCCCGGCATGAAGTACCCTAAGATGGGCCACATTTGCGGCACTTAAGATCTCTATCGGAGTATAAGCGCACAGGTAGGCCACATTCTTTTTTTTGCCCGTCGTTTTCTTAATATAGGATTCTTTCCTTATTGCTATCGCATCCTGTAGGGAAGTGATATCTACCTTAAATTCCTCATTTTCCGATGCTTCAAGGCTCTTTTTTTCTTCCGCAAACTGAGCCGCAAACAACGCCGCTCCAAGTGCGCCGGCATACACGGTATCTAGTTTCGTCCTTTCTACCGGGAATCCAAGCGTATCCTCGAAGGCTTTCTTCACCCCGACATTATTGGATACACCGCCCGTAAACAGCACATTGGGAACAATTCCGACTCTGTTTAACAGCGTATTGACTCTTCTCACCACCGAAAGGTTAATTCCTGCCGCCAAATCGCTTACACTTGTTCCTTTTGCCCTTCCGGATATTACCTCCGATTCCGCAAATACCACACATTGGCTGCTTATATTGGCAGGATTCTCGGACTTTAAGGCGATTTCTCCGATCTTTGTGGCATCCTCACCCAATACGTCCGCAATTTTTTCAAGGAACCGTCCGGTGCCTGCCGCACATTTGTCATTCATGGCAAAATCCACTACTTTTCCATTCTCGGGATCAATCTTAATTACCTTTGAATCCTGACCACCGATATCTATAATTGTCTGAATATTATCCCCGAGATAATGACCGCCCAAGCCATGACATGAGATTTCAGTAACGATTCTGTTGGGAATATTCTCAAACTCTAAGGCCACACGACCGTAACCGGTTCCGACTATGTATTCCACATCCTGTAAGGCAAGGCCGCTTTGTTCAAAAAGATTCTCCAACAGTTCCCCTGCCGTCTGCTTCATAAAAAATCCGGTCGGAATTAACGCCGTATACATCTGCCCGTTATGCAAAAGCACGGCTTTTGACTGTCTGGAGCCAATATCGATTCCAACAACCGTCTTGTCCGGTATCCCGTTTACCTTAACATCATTAAAAACTTCTTTAAAATCCATAATTTTTCTCCATTTTCCTGTGCCTGAATTTACATATCCGGAAAGAGCCTTATCCAAAAAATGCAAAAAGAGGCTCCAGACAGTATTCTAAATACCATCTAAAACCTCTAGTTTTCTAGTCAGTTTTAATTCCTACTATGTTTATATGAATTATGTACATGATTATAAAACATATTTCATAGTTTGTCAACATGTTTTGTAGGTTTTTTATTTCTACATATTTTACCCTTTTTCTACCTTCTCCTTCTTGATTTTCTTAACAGTTTTGACTAAAAAGTTGTAAACCATGCAAGTCAGGCTTATGCGTCCATTAAGACCGGCTGACCTATACAGCAGGGAAATATCCCTAAGATTAACAAAGAATCGTTTCCACATGGGAAACGATTCTTTGTGTAAGCCTGTGTATCAGTTTGCCGGTGTTGTTCAGACAAAAACTGAACCTTACCATATATATCTTACTGCAACATAAAAAAGAGGTTGCTTTACCAATTACTAGTCATAGATGTACTTATATGATTGAGGTGGATTAAAATTTTTAAATTCTTCATATGGATTAATTGGAGTTTCATATTTACAGAATTCTTTAATCTGTATTGCAAAAGCTTCCTTCTTACCTTCAAAATATTCTTTATAATAATCAAAAGAAATGCCTGAAAAGTCCTTAGTCTCTAGCCATACTTCATTTGGTGACTTATTAATTATTTCTCCTACAGTAAATTCACCTATAATTTTACCAACAGGCATACTTGAATAAATTATTACCGTATCTACGTCTCTATTAAATATTTTTTTTTGATATTCAAATTTTTTATTTCCGGAAACAATCTCATTAACAAATTCGGGTTTAATAGATAATAATGCTTTCATTAACTTCACCAACTTTTACTATTTTTTTTAATTGCTCGTCATCGATTTTCATAAATCCCCAATAATCAGAACGAGAAAAATTCATTGTTTCAATAAGATTATGCCTGTTTATCCTTTTTCTTAATGCTGAATTATAAGTCATTTTAATAATGTAACAGCCACCGATATCATACCATTTTTTCAAATTATCTCTGTTAAAAACACTATATGTACTCGCATCCATATAAAATTCTTCAAAATTTTTATAATTAAATTGAGAGCTAACTTTTTCTACTACGCAAATTGATGTAACAACAGAGGTATATTCAGCACTTTTTCCTTCTTCCGCAGTTCTATATATTATTAAAATATCTCCATATCTTAATTTATCAATATTTTTCATTCTACAAACATAAGTTTTATGAATTGAATTTGTATACGGAACATCTAATAAAATATCCTTACTTTCGTTTTTTAATATTGAATCGGGAAACATTATTGAATGATAATTGGGATATATTCCCAATAAATACTTTTTACAATTTCTCGTATTAACCAAAGGACAGTCACAAAAAATATCACCAGTGATATTATTAAAGTCTTTGAATAAAACTATTTCTTCTCCATCTTCAGTATGCTTTATACCATACTTAATAAATCCATATTTTTCAAAAAGATTGATTAATGCTTTTTGCTTTTCAAAAACTGTAAGATAACACTTAAATGCCCCATTATTAATTGCATAATACTTTTTTCAAATCGTTACTCATAATATTCACCTCAGCTTAATTATTTTCTAACAGAAACCCTCTTCTTTTAGTATAAAAAGTTCGAACGTAGGTTCACTTTTTAATATCTTATACCATCCGCTTCCATTTTTCAACTCTTTTACCATGTAATTTTTAAAATTGTTTGGATAACCTTTTTAAAATATAAAAAATAAAAAATGAAAAAGATAATTAAAAATGGAGCTATAAAATAGAATAGCTAAGGAATATCTTATAATTACCTTTGCTTTTACTATGTTTATAACTCCAAAAGTTTTTGGGCGACTATTCTACAGCTGAAAAACCGGCAGCCTTTCCTCCTCGATCCGGAATATATCATGTACCAGGAAATCCGCGGAAGGTGATGCGTCAAAGTATTCCTCATATGTAAAGCCAACCTGTCTGAAGATGTTAAAGGTTTTCTTTGCCAAATCCAGATGCCATTCCGCAGTCGGTGTCCTAT
>JAEWSD010000032.1 GCA_023398615.1 Bacillota bacterium | reverse complement strand
GTAAACATTACGGCTAAAGTCGGCAGCAAGAAATATACCTGCAAGGTTAAAATAATACCAAACCTGGATCCGAATTATATGACGGAGCAAGATCTTGAGGCTGCAATTGCAGAGAAAGATTACATCGATAACTATTCATCTGAAATTCAAATCGTAACTACACCCCAAACACCTTCACCGAAGGAAGATACTCAATCAGATACGGAACTGGATGATAAAATCAGCAATTTGATAAAAACCGGTTTTGCCGGAAGTGAAGATTTCGACACCGAATTAGGTAAAGCATACCTGAAATTCTGTGAAACATGGATTAGTGAATCGGAATTAAATGCATATGGGATATCAGTTGCCTGGGATTGGCCGGATAACGAGATTTACCTGCTTTGGGATATTGATAAAAAATATGTTATCGGAGGTGCTCCTGATAAATTTGTAAGCGGGTCTGTATATACCGACGGAAACATAGAGTATCAGTATCTTGAAAAGTTTGAACACAACGGAGAAAAAATTCCGGTAAATCAATATTATTTTAACAGAGCAGACTTAGTAAACATATTAAGTCAGCTAATAATTGAGTATAATAAATAATGAGTGGCCCCTGCATGATGCAGGGGTCTGCTTTTTATGCTTTGTCTCCCTTTATCCATCCCATCCTTCTGGCATAGCTTAGCTCTTCCTGCCTTAATAAATCGGCATATCCATCCCTTGCGAAATCCTTTATCATATTAATATTTATTATATCTTCATCCCATACTCCCAGTTCCATACCAAGATTCTTAATCCGGGTATTTCTTCGGAGCAGTCTGAGTATTTGTGTGATCAACTGCGCTACGGCCGCACCGCTCATATGATTCCGGCTGCCGATCTCTTCAAATGTCAGGTCATCTATAAATCTTTGTCTTAGTATTCTAACCATATTATCATCCTTAAGGACCTTATATATGGTATCCCATAGCTCATTTCGCAGCTCCTGACCGGATGCCTTTTCAACAATCTCATTCTCCATATCGGAATCCGTACAAATAGAATCGGCCAGGCATATACTCTCATCATCACTGCCCTGGACCGTCTCATCCAGACTTCTGATCTTATCCTGAAACATGAACTTTTCCAGTTCTTCAACAGACTTTTTTGAAATCCGGAGCCAGGAGGCATATTCTTCCGTAGTCGCTTCCCGGTTATAACTTTTTAGAAAGTACGCTGTTACTTGGTTATATCTGAATACTTTCTCCTGCTTATGTACCGGCACCCGTATTATCTGCCCGCAATTATCCAGATACCTTTTTACCGCCAGCCTGATCCAGTAAGGGGCATAGGACATAAACCGTATGCCCTGAGTGAAATCAAAGCTTTCTACCGCCTTAACAAGACCAAAATAAGCCTCATTCATTAATTCATCCATCTCTATGATCGGAGTACCCTTTTTACTGCTCCGACAGGCGTAACGGTATTTGCTTATAATGGAATAAATCAGTTTCCTATTCTGCATATAAAGCATCGCCATATTTTCAGCTGAATCGATTCCTTTTTGTATAAGAAAAACAAGTTCTTCGTTTAACATAACATCACCCCCAAAGTATAACTAAAACTGTTTGTCATCTAAATCTCGCATACACGTTAATGTGTACTATTATCATACTACACATTCATGTGTATGTCAATTGTATTTTTAAGAAAAAGTTTGCATTTTTGTGTATTTCATGCTAGAATGTGGATATATCGGAGGTGTTATTATGGGTATAAACGATTATATTAAAATTGGAAGTAAAATTAAAGAACTGAGAATGTCGAAAGGGTTGACCCAGCGGGAAATGGCTAAGCAGCTTAACCTCTCCTTTTCAACCTATTCCAACTATGAGAATAATTACAGGGAACCGAAGCTTGAAATCATCGAAGAAATTGCCGGAATTTTAGGGGTAACCATTCAATATCTTATCGGCACTTCTTCATCAGATAAGCTGGAGGAGGACTACCGTAAAACGAAAGGCACCTTTATAGATTATTTATATTCTCTCGGTTATTCCGTAGAAACATCTTTGGAAAGAACGGAAGATTCTTCTATTCATTATATTATTCATGATAACCAATGCTATATGGTGGATTCGGGAGATTTCAATAACGTACAAAACGAATGTGCCAAATATGCGGCATATCTTATGAATGACTTATTAGAAACGGCACGTAAAAATTAACCGATGGTTTCAAAATCAGCCTTGATTGGACCGCCTTTTTATCGGCGGTCCAATAATAAAAAAAATTCCTTAGTAAGGCTTACCTGCTCTCTCCCATGTAGCAGATTCCTATCGCCCCAGGGCCGGAATGCGCTCCGATGCTCGGGCTTACCGTGTTTACCATGACATTATCCGTATGTAATCTTTCCTTTATCAGATTCACAACATACTGGGCGTCCTCCAGCGCATCCGCATGCACAACACAGATCACATTTTTTTCGTCACGGAAGCGTCCCAACTGGCTCTCCATGTTAGAAACTATGGTATTTAAAGACTTCCTGCGGCCCCTGGTCGTTGAGGAAGCAATGAGGGCGCCGTCATTATTGACTACAAGAATCGGTTTTACATTAATCATGCTGCCGATGATTGCCGTCATTTTAGAAAGTCTTCCGCCCCTTTGAAGATGAAATAAATCATCCACCGTGAACTGGACACAAAAATTCAGCCTGTGTTCTTCCAGCCAGGCCGCAGTTTCTTCCAGGGTTTTACCTTCCTCCTTTAAATCTGCCGCTTTCATTACAACCATTCCTTCACCCAAAGAAACATTCAGGGAATCCAATACAATAATCTTCGCTTCCGGGTTCTCCTCACATATTTCTCTTGCACCTGTCACTACGTTACTGTGCCCCCCGCTTAAGGCGGAAGAAAAGCTGATATGCAGAATGTCAAAGCCCCTGCTTACCAGGCTCTGAAATGTTTCCCTGATGACCGCAGGGTTGCTTGCCGTAGTGGTAGGCATAAACCCTTCCCTCATTTTATCGTAGAACTCTTTTGGGGTCAGGTTAATTTCATCCCCATAGGTAATTCCTTCAATATCATAATAATGAGGTATAATTCCGATATTTTTTGCTTTAATATATTCCGGTAACAAATCGCAGTTAGAATCTGCGGTAATAATAAAATCCCTCATACAAACAATCTCCTCTCTGCCAGACAGCAGCTGTGCAAGCACTTTATGTTATAATTCTATCCGATAATTGCGTATTACGCAACCTGTTTTTCTCTGCCGATGCCTGCCAAAAACATTGCTGAATATACAGAAATCCCATAAGGTACATTATTATTTACCTTTCACCCCCAAATTCACCAAATTTCGAGCTTAGCATATAATGTAGAAACAAATGATAAAGCACTTATGCATCCCCAAATCCGCTTTGGGGACACAAAGCCTCCCTCACGGAAGACTTTATCCTCCTATATTTTAATGAATCGATGATCATATGCCTGGGGTATTGCACATCAAACCGACAAGGTTGGAGTGCAATATCCCAAGTATATTGATATTCTTACAAAAGTCACCTATCTTCCAGGTCTTCATATAATACTATATAACGAAATATGGAGGAACTTATGGGCGAACTATTGAGAATCGATCACGTTTGCTATAGCTACCATAGCCTTGGAGGTGAAACTCCCGCATTGGAGGATGTATCCTTTCAGGTAAATGAAGGAGAATTTCTTGCCATAGTAGGACCAAGCGGATGCGGTAAATCAACACTTCTGTCACTTATTGCAGGATTAATAAATCCTGACAGGGGTGAAATTCATATAAATAAGAAAGATATCAAATCCTCCGGCAAAAATATTGGTTATATGCTGCAGAAGGACCATCTGCTTGAATGGCGGTCAACTCTCAGGAATCTTACCCTGGGACTTGAGATCCAGCATAGATTAACGGAGAATAGCTATATTTTGATTAACAATATGCTTACCACTTATGGTTTAATAACATTTAAAAACGCCAGACCGTCCGAGCTTTCAGGCGGCATGAGACAAAGGGCGGCTCTGATCCGGACTTTATTATTGGAACCTGATATCCTGCTGCTGGATGAACCGTTTTCGGCTCTGGATTATCAGACCCGTATTGAAGTTTCCGATGATATCTGGGGAATCATCCGCAAGGAAAAGAAAACCGCCATACTGATAACCCATGACATATCCGAAGCCATCTCAATGGCGGATCGAATCATAATACTGACACACCGTCCCGGGACGGTGAAAGGAATCATAGATTTGAAGCTTACCGTCGAAGATAAAACTCCGTTTCGCGCCAGAAGCGCCCCCGAGTTCGGAGATTACTTCAATTTAATCTGGAGGGAGTTAAGCCAGAATGAAGTATAGTAAAAAAAAATTATATTCCGCACAGGTACCGTTAACTCCTTCCCATGAAGCTTATATAGTAAAATACCTGAAAACCGTGAAAAAGATACGGATCTATCAGGTACTGATCATTACCGCATTCCTTATACTATGGGAAGTAAGCACCCGTATCGGTCTGCTCAATGCCTTCATATTCAGCAGTCCATACAGGGTAATCAGATGTTTTGTGGAAATGGCGTCAGACGGCAGTGTGTTTTTTCATATTGGAGTTACCTTACTGGAAACCTTTATCAGCTTCGCATTAGTCATCATTATCGGTATTCTGGCTGCAATCCTTTTATGGTGGAACGAAAACTTGGCAAAGGTGCTTGAACCGTACCTCGTAGTTCTGAACAGTCTTCCGAAATCCGCACTGGCTCCCGTATTTATCGTATGGCTCGGAAACAACATGAAAACCATTATAGTAGCTGCCGTATCGGTAGCTGTTTTCGGCAGTATCATTACTTTATACACTGATTTTATCAATGTTGAGGAAGATAAGATCAAATTGATCCGGACTCTGGGCGGAAATAAACGCGATGTGCTGTTTAAGGTGGTACTTCCAAGCAATATTCCTTCTGTGATAAGCGTTATGAAAGTAGATATCGGGTTATCCCTGGTTGGTGTAATCATTGGTGAATTCCTGGCGGCAAATGCCGGATTGGGATACCTGATCATATATGGAAGCCAGGTATTCAAGCTTGACTGGGTTATCATGTCAATCGTAATCCTGTGTATCATGGCAGCCGGCTTATACCAGCTGCTTACGTATTTTGAAAATAAGTATAATTAAAATTGTCCTGATACTTCTCGATATTTGTGTTCCATCGCGCGAGAACCGGTGACATTCTCTATCTTGCCGCTTCTCGCGTATACTTCGTAAAGATATCCCAGGGGTAGCATTCCACCGCAGCCTGGGTGAATTCCATGTATTCTTTTCTGTCCGGATGCCAAAAAGACAGCCTGTAAGACCATAATGCAAGCTCACATCCGTTATCCCTGCTGCCATATTTTCCGTCGCCTAAAAGCGGCATCTGTCTTGAAGAAAACTGCACCCTGATCTGATGTGTCCTGCCGGTATGCAGCCGGATTTTAACCAGTGTAACGGGGCCGACCGGTAAATCCTTTGTTTCCATTACCTCATAGTCCAGCGAGGCTTCCTTGACCCCTTTTCTTGGTCTGTCAACTACGAAGGATTTATTCCTGGAAGAATCCTTGAATAACAAATCCTTATAGGTTCCTTTCTCCTCTGCCGGACGGTTATGAACCACCGCAACATATTCCTTGCGGAAACCATTATCCTGAATCGCTTTTGACAGTCTGGCGGCGGCAGCTTTGTTTTTGGCATATACCATTACCCCGCCGACATTCCTGTCAAGCCTGTGTACCGGATGGATGTCGCTGCCCGTGCGGTTTGCCTTCATATGTTCCAGTATCAGGGCAGTCATATCCGCACCACCGCTCTTATCGGGCTGGGAAAAGATACCTGCCGGCTTCACACAAACCAGTATGTGGTTATCTTCATGTAATATTTCTATCATAATTGGTCTCCATTCTGCCGATACCCGTGAATTTGGGCATCAGCACAAATTCACCATGTGAAAATTTTAATTTTCACACTATCCTCATTTCAAGCCTGTACTGACACCCATATCCCCTGCTTTTTCAATTTAGCCCGCATACCTCAACACAAAGCCGACACATGGCAGTACAATACTATAATCATGATTTATATTAACACAAATCTGCTTATTTATACAGAGCCGATATTACGATCCGGTACCGTTATAACTCAGGGCGCCTTTCATCCATATTTTATAGCTGAGCCAGAACCAGAAAACCCCAAAAAACGGAGATACATAGGTTAATACCGGTATATTATTCGGCCGCAGGAATACCATGCTCGGATAATAGGCAATGAATGCTATCGGTATAATAAAGGTAAATGCAAAACGGAATACCGAGCTGAAGATACTGACGGGATACTTGGCATAATCCTTGAAGTTAAAAGCAAATACCATGACGATGCCGGAATTAACGATCCAGAAACAGGTGGCTGCTGCCGCATTCATCAAGGCAATCATGAACAGGGATGCCGTTATCAAGCATATTATCAATTTAATTATGATGAAAGCCGAGATATCAAGCCCTAATTTATTCCATGTATATAGTAAGGTGGCACTTCCGAACAGGAACTGCCCGATCCCTTTAATATCAAAAACCTCCGAGATAAAGTAAAAGAACAGATTTATCGGGCGGAAGCAGTATTTGATGAAATCTCCCGAATATACATAGGTTCTTAAGTTCCAGTTATTATCGAAAAAGCACTGTACGGGAGTTAAGGCCAGCAGAGAGAAACCGTACAGGAACAACATTTCATAATAGTTCCAGCCCATTATGGAAGGGAAATTCCGAAAGGTAATCCAGATTGCCGCAAACCCGGATATGTTTGTACATATCATTCCGATCAGCGAGATGATAAAGTCTGCCCGGTAGCTCATCTTACTCTTTAAATCCTGTGCCAGAATCATTCTGTAGATGTGGAGATAATAGAAAAAACCTCTTTTCTTCATCCTTTCAGCCTCCGTTCACCGTAATTATTTTAAGCGATTTCCGCCAGAATAAGGTACACGCCGTAAAGGTCAGGATTGCCCAAAAGAACTGGATACCTAACATCTCTGCGTAATCCTTAACCGTAAGCGTACGGTCGATCAGTATTCTAAGCGGTGTATTATAGATAGCCTGAAAAGGCAGGTAAATAACAGCCGATTTCAGGGGCTCCGGAAAGAAGGCAATCGGTACGGTAGCTCCTGACAGCAGCAGTACCACAACTTCCTTCATGATATTTATTCCATAGATTGACTGTGTATAGAGACAAATCGCACTCACGAAAAAATCGACCGAGAAGTTAATGATAATCCCCAACAATATACTTACCGCAAAAAACAGCAGATTCAGTCCCAGCTGGATTGCTCCTTGGGCGATAACGCAAATTAACAGAAATGTCGGTAAAAATGTTGTAAAAAAAGCAAATATGTAACCGCCGGTGTAATAAAAGAACATATAATTGTGGAACTTCATAGGTTTAATGATATCCAGGACTATCTTTCCGGACTGGATATTCCTGCCGATGTCCCATACGATAAAGGCATTCATTAAATTGAAAAGTGCTGCCGCCAATACAAGGTATATCATGGTATCGGTAAACGTCATTCCATTCACCGTGTCGGTCGGGCTGGAATCATAGATTGCCCTCCAGAGACAGTAAATAACCACCAGATATACCAGATTGCCGAAAAAGGCCACCAGATAGCTTGTCCGAAAGCTTAACCCTTCCATTATGCCGGCTCTGGTCAGTGTCAGATATTTGCTGACAGGGGGAAATGCATTTCGGCTCATCGGATCCCTCCTTCATAAATTTTCTTTATTACATCTTCCGTGGATATCTCCTGCAGCTGCAAATCATAGATTTTACTTTCTTCCTGTATATAATTCATGACCTGCATCATGGAGACCTCTTCCTCATTAATCAGAACATCAATCCATTCCTCGTCCGCGGATACGGATAAGGAGTCGGCTGCCGCAAAATAACCCTTAAGCTTCTGCCGTAATCCTTCCGCCTGCTTAAGCAGGGCTTCCGCATTATCCTCAGACATATGCTTTGCCAATTTTAATTTCAGGGTACGGTATGCCCCGAAAAAGGTCCTCAGATTCTCAATACTGTTATCATAAAGCATGGTACCCTTATCTATGATAACGATCCTTTTGCAAAGAGCATCCACATCTCCCATATCATGGGTAGTTAATATTACCGTGGTATTCTTTTTCTGGTTCAGGGCTTTCACCAGGTCACGGATTTTTGATTTCATGGATACGTCCAGGCCAATCGTCGGCTCATCCAGGAATACCACACTCGGATTATGTAAAAATGCGGCCAGAATATCGCTGAGGGTCCGCTGACCCAAAGACATCTGCCGTACCGGTTTATGGTAAAGCGTTTCCACCTCTACCAGTGATTCATAGTATTCCAGCATGTCCTTATAATCTTTCTCCCTGATCTGATAGATGTCTTTTAGTATACGGAAGGATTCAATTAGCGGAAGCGCCCACCACAGCTGTGTTCTTTGTCCGAACACCACGCCGATCTCCTGTGCGTTCCTGGCTCTGTTCCGGTATGGGTTCCTGTCGTTAATCAGAAGTTCTCCCGCGGTCGGCTCAAGGACACCCGTCATCATTTTTATCGTAGTAGACTTGCCTGCACCGTTAGGCCCCAGGTATCCGACAACCTCCCCCGGCATAATATCCATTGTGATATTATTTACTGCTCTGACCGTACTATAATCTCTCGAGAAAAGATCACGTATACTGCCTTTTAACCCCTCTCTCCGGTTCAGTACCTTAAACTCCTTACTGATATCCTTCATGCTTATGATTGGTCCGCTCATTATATGCATATAATTTCCTCCCCTATGCTGACCGTTTTTTGGTTTTGCTGAATAATTCCATATGTTACTATTATCTTGAATAATTGTCAATAATAATTTTATTTCTACAAATTACTCCATGCTATAGGTTAAAGTGAAATACTATATAAAAAGTAAGCTCCCCTTAAGAGCACCGGATTAACTCTGTAATCTTAAGGGAAGTTTTTGTTATTTAAGCCCCATTTGTTTTCTCTTCTTTAAGATATGAGCTTCGATATCGTCAGCAACCTGTACCGGGTCATCACCCAGGGCAATCTTTCCACCGGTCAGGCCTTCCACATCCTCAGTCAGCAGCTTGACAAGCTTTGGCGCTCCCGTGAGGAACGGTGTGGGCGATAGATGCGTATAGGCACCATATCCTACGGCAAATACACCGTCAATCGTTGCTTTCTGCTCCATCCATTCCGGTGCGGTTACGGCAATCGGCAAATCCGGTATATCAAGGTTAAGGTGATCCGCCAGTGCGGTCACAAGCATTGAGATTCTTCCCGTATCGGTACAGGTTCCAAAGCTTAATACCGGCGGAATCCCTAGCGCCTTGCAGACACCTTTGAGCCCCTTCCCCGCCAGCTTTGCGGCATCGGCATTACACATGCCCGCAACCTCCAGGCCATGATTGCCGCAGCCTCCGGCTACTACAAGGATATCCTTTTTAATTAACTCCTTCGTCAGGTTAACAGTGTTCCAATCCTGCGGCCCGTTTCTTAAGGTGGAACAGTTTGCAAGCGCCACTATACCCTTTATCTGCCCTTTTGCTATCACGTCAACCAGATTGTTTAAATCATTGCCGATCGCGCCCAGCACGGCTTCCGTCGAAAACCCTGCAACAGCCTTCTGCTTATGCTTCGGAACCATCGGCTTTATCCTTTTATGCCTTTTGCTGAAGTTCTCAATAGCAATTCGGATGCACTGGTCTGCCGTTTCATCCGCTTTTGCAGGATAATACGGCATCTCATGTCCGGTTCCCGGAACACCGATAATGGTGCTGACACTGATGAGTGCGACCTGATATTTTTCCGCATACTGGTCGATTGCCGGAGGAGAACAGTTTTCCTCCATCACATAGGCATCCACGGTTCCGGTAGCAAGGAACGGTTCGATCGACAGCCAATTACCCATCAGTCCAACAAACACATCATCCATTTCAAACCGTTGCAGCAGCTCCTGACCGGTCTCTATAGAACCTACGATATGGATTCCTTTTGCTCCCGCCTCTTTTGCCATCTCCTGATATTCTTTCAGCCTTGCCTTTTGCAGAGCCGCAACACCGATCCACGGCTGATGCCCGTTAAATGCAATATTGACATAGTCCGGGTCCATGATACCCAGGTCGACCTCCACCTCGTGCGGCATCGGCGTGCCAAACAGGATATCCTGTGTCATTTCAAGCCCGATCTGTGCCGTATAAATGGTTGAGAGGCCCAGACGAAGCGCTTTCTTCGCGAGAGAAACATAATCGCCGTCAACATTCGTCAAACAGCTTGCTATGCCAAGTTCAACCTCATGTTCAACCCCCGACGGATATACGTGCAACTCCTTCCATACCGGTATCCGCTTTTTGGGAGCAAATACTTCCACCATAATACTTTTCTGGTCGGGAGTTACTTTCATCTCCTTATCCAGAAACTCGGCCAGCTCTATCGCCATCCGATATGTTTCCTGATTCGTACTGATACCGGTTTTTTCGCACATCCATTTTAATTTATCCTCATCCTTTATCTGAAAGGAAGTTTTCCCTTCCCCTGTTGCCTTTAGCGTTCGGAAGGCTTCGTAAGCATGATGTGCATAGGTAGCCGCTCCCATAATATTCCGCATCAGCAGGTTCCGCATCGCCATTCCGTCCGGCCCGATACCGCAGACACCTTTCTCAATCCCGCCCTTTTCGCTGATCCTGCAGGGCCCTTGCGTACAAAGCTGACAGCTTAGTCCCTGCAGACAGTATTTGCAGCGGATCTTCTCCTGTTCGTCCCACCTTGAGAATACACTGGACAGGCCGTCCTCTCTTATCCGTATAAGCATTTCCTCTACGGAATCATGATAACTGACACGGCCCCGGGTTTTTTCCAATATAGATTCCAGCATAGATACCTCCATATGATAATATATTAACCTTTTTCCGCACCGCTTATCAGCGGCACTTTCCTCTGGTAATATACCCATATTGGAGATTCTAAATTCATTCAGCCATATTTCTCTTCCAGTTCCTTAAGCAATTCGATGTAATGAAGCTGTGTACCCTTACTTTTAGCCTCCTCCTCAAAAGCCTCCGTCTGGTCATTGATCCTTTCGATTACCTCGGGAGCCAGCTCCTTCCCGGCATAGGTATAGACCACTGCATCCTCCTTCTCTATATGTCTTTGAAGATGATTCGCATATCCGACAGCATTGGCTATGATATCAAGCCTGCTTTCATCGTCTCCGGATTTTACCCTGAGAATGGCTCCTTTTAATTCGCTTACATATAACCTCCCCCAGTCATGCTCCACAAGCATCCCATGTGTAACCAGATTTGTTCCCATACTGCCCAGATGCTCTACCATTTCTTTAAAAAGAAATTTTTCTTCCTTGCCGTGATGGTGCAGATCCGCATAGTTACGGATGAAATCTATCATTTTATCATAATCCTCATAACAGATTTCCTCTCCCTGAAGCAGCCTGTAGCAGGCACTTCTTACAACCTTTAACATCCTTTTAATGTGCTTATGTTCCTGAACCATCAGTTCGATACTGTTCATACTGACCTCCTTTTGATCATGTGCGTAATCTCGTCCATCTTTTCATATGCAAGAGGGGAATCCTTTAAAAAGCCCCGGATGAATGCTTCCCTGAGAGAGTAGTACAGATTCATGTCACCGCCGGCTTCTTCCCAATAATCCTTATGAACACAATGATTTCTTTTCCAGATCACCTTGTCTTCGCTCTCCTGCAGCAGGGTATTGGCATGATCGCACGGCATTCCGTCAAGAAGGCTGTCTCCGATTCCTTTATAAGCTTCTGCGGCGTTATCCGTTTTCCACGACGATTCATTGCCTTTCTCTTCAAATATTAGTTCCAGGTCTCTGTAAATATCCGGATCCCTGTTTATTAGTTCTGTCACACTGTAAGCAAGCTTATATTCCGCCTGTGCAACCCGCTGCTGCAGCCATCCGTGAATGTTATCCTGATCTATGACCTCCTCTAAGGGTCTTGTCTCAGATTCCCCGTACCTTTCATCTAGTTCATTCCTTAATTGAGGCATCAGCACTTCACCTGAATTTATTATTTCTTCGATAATGCTTTGCTGTATCTGAATCTTTTGATATAACCAGTAATGAATCGGTCCTAAAAAAGCACTCATAGCTTACCTCCTGTCGTTTACTATATTTATAGTATATCTACTCTTTTCCATTTAATGTGTAGCTATGGCTACATACACCTGTCTTAAGACAACGCAACCTTTTCATTCAAAAAGGCCATGAGAAAAAATATATGGCGAACCTGCATCGGCAAGTTCACCATATATTTTTTTCACAGCCTCTTGTTATAATACTTTTGAAGTCATAAGCCATAGCTTATGTGATCCCCAAATCATGATGTTAATCTAAAAACAGTTTAATATCATCCTCCACCGTTCCGATGCCTGCAATACCAAAGCTGTCAACCAGCACTTTAGCTACATTCGGGGAAAGGAATGCAGGTAATGTCGGTCCAAGATGGATATTCTTTACTCCCAAGTGGAGCAAGGCAAGGAGGACAATAACCGCCTTTTGCTCATACCACGCAATGTTGAATGCGATGGGCAGTTCGTTGATATCTTCCAGTCCGAATACTTCCTTCAGCTTTAATGCAATCACTGCCAGGGAATAGGAATCGTTGCACTGGCCTGCATCAAGCACTCTTGGAATTCCGTTGATATCACCGAGGTTCAGCTTATTATATTTATATTTTGCACAACCGGCGGTCAGTATTACGGTATCATTCGGAAGTGCTGCCGCAAATTCCGTATAGTAATTTCTCGATTTCTGACGGCCGTCACAGCCTGCCATTACAAAGAACTTCCTGATTGCCCCGGATTTTACCGCTGCGACAACCTGGTCTGCCAATGTCAGCACCTGATTATGAGCGAAGCCTCCGACAATCTCGCCTTCCTCTATCTGCTTCGGAGCATCACATTTCTTTGCCAGTTCAATGATTGCTGAAAAATCTTTATTCCCGTTCTCATCCTTATCTATATGGACGCAGCCTTCAAAGCCGGCGGCACCTGTCGTAAATACCCTGGATTTATAGGATGCCTTCGGAGGCACGATACAGTTTGTTGTCATCAGGACAGGCCCGTTAAAGCTTTCGAATTCTTCCGTCTGTTTCCACCATGCATTTCCGTAATTACCTACAAAATGGCCGTACTTCTTAAAGGCAGGGTAATAATGGGCAGGCAGCATCTCAGAATGGGTATAAACATCCACCCCGGTGCCTTCCGTCTGTTCCAGAAGCTGTTCCAGATCCCTTAAATCATGGCCGGAGATCAGGATACCCGGATTCTTCCCTACTCCAATGTTTACCTTTGTGATCTCAGGATTGCCGTAGGACTCCGTATTTGCTTTATCTAAAAGTGCCATGCCGTCAACACCGAATTTACCGGTTTCTAAGGTAAGGGCAACCAATTCGTCTGCGCCCAGGGTATCGTCCAGCGTGGCAGCAAGCGCCCTTTGAATGAATGCATTGATTTCATCATTGTCATATTTCAGTTCATTCGCATGCTTTAAGTAAGCAGCCAGTCCTTTAATTCCATAGACGATTAATTCTCTGAGACTTCTGATATCTTCATTTGCTGTCGCAAGGACACCGATTTTAGCCGCTTTTTCTTCCATTTCTTCCTTAGAGGCCGCAGTCCACAACGCTGCTTCGTGCAGCGAGCTTTTATCCGTAACCTTTTGAAGCAGGTCCTTTTTGATTATCAGTGTCTCGAGGACTCTCTGATAGATTACCGCCTTGTCAAAATTAGCGTTTGTAATTGTAGTGAACAGGTTTAAGACAATGTGGCTGCTGACTTCCTTCCCGATCGATTCACCTTGCCTTCTTAATGCGGTAGTAACTTCACTTAGTCCCTTCGTAACATAGATCAGCAGATCCTGCTCCCTCGCAAGCTCGGGTGACTTACCACAGACGCCCGATACCGTACAGCCTTTGCAGCCGGCTGTCTCCTGACATTGATAGCAAAACATCTTATTCTCCATATTAACCTCTTTCCTGCATATTAATATTGTGCAAATTTGTAGTTGAAATATTTTT